>JAJYPE010000102.1 GCA_021795585.1 Actinomycetes bacterium
CCGATCTGTTTGGAAAGGGCGTCCGCCCGGCCTGCCCGGTACCGTGCCGCCGCCCTCGATCCCGCTGGCCTTTCTTGCCGCCTCCCCCGTTGGGCTTCTCGCCACCGGCGTCGCCTGGATTTGGGCCCGCAGCGCGGCAGCCACCTTGCCGACGGCGGACTCCGTGGTAGCCGCGGTCCACTTCGGGGTGCTCGCCACCCTTGCAATGGCGGTGCTTGGAGCGGCGCATCAGTTCACACCGGTAATCACCGGGCGACCCTTGCGCTCCTCCCTCCTAGGGCGTTTGACGTTCGCCTTCTTCCTTCCTGCCTCCTGGGCACTTCCGCTCGGCGTCGCAACCGAGCAGATTGCCGTCACCGCATTCGCGGGTGCACTGGTCGGAGTCGCGGTGGTGCTACTGGTCATCAACCTTGCCCCTGCGCTCGCGGTGAAAGGCAAGGGCGCATCGGTGGCCGCACTTCGCATCGCGGTTACGGGCGCGGTCGCAACCGGATTTCTCGGAGTTCTCTTCGTAGGCGATCGCCAGGGAAACTGGTTCCGCCTCTCGGGGCACGTCGATCTGGCCATGGGGGTGGTCGGGCTATTCGGATGGCTGGGCATGACCTATGTCGGCGTTGCCGAAAAGCTCTGGCCGATGTTCATGCTCTCCCACTTGCCGGATCGGCACCGCTCCGGCAGCCTGGCGGTTTGGGGAATCGCCTCGGGGGTCGCCCTATGTGCCCCAGGGCTCGCTTACAGCGTCGGCTTCCTGGCCTGGCCCGGCGCGGTGCTGATCGCCGGTGGCCTGGGCTCTCACCTTGTCTCCCTCGTCGTACACGTTCGTCACCGGCGCCGACAATCGGACCTGCACCTCGCCTTCGTGCTGACTTCCGCCGCGTTCCTCCCAGTCGGCGCCGGCCTGGCAACAGCCGCCGTCTGGACCATGCAAAGGAACTACCACGCAGGTGTCGCTCTGACCGCGGCGGCCGTCGCGGCGTTTGCCGGCTGGGTGTTGGTGGCTCTCGTCGGCCACGCCTACAAGGTGGTCCCCTTCATCGTCTGGTCGGTCCTGCGCTCCCGCGGCATAGCAACCGGACCCGGGGGGAAACCCCTAATGTTCGCGCACCTTTACAATCACACTTGGGCGGCAGTCAGCTACGCGACCGTTACGGCAGGCATGGCCGCGCTTTGCCTCGGGCTCGGGTTCGGCAACGCAGACTCGATCGCGGCGGCCGGCCTCTTACTCGCGGTCACCGCCATTATCGCCGCCACCGACCTGGCGGCGATCCCGATCCGGATGTTGCGCCATCCCGGCACACAAGCCGAGCCCACGATCGCGCCGGCGGGGCATAGCTGAACAGCACCCAGGCCCAGTCTGGGCTGACCCGAAAAACCCCTTTCCCGGATCCAACGGCGAAGGATTGACATGCGGTGGCTCCACGGCGACGCGCTTGTGGCCATTGCCACACGGCAGGTGCTTCTTGCAACCCGGACAAGCACGAGAACCCGCCTGGTACTGGTCCTAGGAGAAGACGGCGCGTAAAAGCGCGGCCAGGGCCTGGGGGCTTCGGCCGAAGTCGTCGTTTGTTGGGAGCACCTCCCGCCACACAATCCGAGCATTCCCCCAGCCGATTTTGCCTTGTCCGGACACCCACGTCTGGACCCTAGGCACTCCGGTGACCGCGGGTGGACGGGCAAGGCAGTCGATTAAACCACACAGCCGGGCCATCCTGGCCCGGCTGTGCAGGCGCCTGCACCCTTCCTCGCGGAAGCCTGTTTCCCCGCGCGATCTAACCCGCGGCCGTAGCCGAGCGTCCTACGCGGATCCTCCATACTGCCGGCCCGGCCTCGATAACGTCCCAGGTGAACTCACCCGAATGCTCGGCCTCGAACTGGTAGCGCAACGGTTTGGGATCGTGGTCGTTTACCAGAATGAACCCCGTTCCCGGCTCGAGGCCGGCGTAGGTCGCAAAGATGGTCTCGTGGCGCTGCGCCGGGGCGAGCCTGCGCACATCAAGAGTCGAATTCTCGCGGGCTCCGGGGCGTCCAGGCCCCGAAGAGAGCTTCACCGGCTCCGCAGTCACGGAGCGAACAAGCTTGTGCAGGGAGGCCGTAACCTTCACTCCGAGCTCGGGGCGCCAGGCCCTTACCACCGTCCACGCCTCTGCGGCCAGCCTGCACGCGCGGTCGCCTTCACCCGCGGTTGCCAGGTCGGTTGCTCCGTCCAGCAGCAGGCGAAGCAGTGCGGCCTCGACGTCGGTCGCGGAGCTGTCAGTGGCTTCAGCTTCGGCCCCTGCTGCAGATTCGAGCGAATGATGCATCTCCTCGAGCAGGTCGCCCAGGTGAACGACGGGATCCGCTGCCAGGACTGGAAGAATCAGCTCGTTCTCCTTTGCGACATGCTCTCTGAAGAGAACCTCGATGGCCTTAGCTTCGGTGGCCGCGGCACCCTCATCGGCAGTTGCAAGACGATCAAGGTGGGCGGAGAGCTGACGATGCTCGTCCACCATGCCCGCAATGGTTTCGGCGAGTTCCTCCCTTTCGGCTGCCACCTTGTATATGGTCTGCTCCTCGGCGACGGCATGGGGCAACACTTCGCTCGCCATGTAGGCAAGAAGTTCGGCCAGCGATGCACCACCACCCCCTGCCTGGATCGTCGCCACTCGCCGCGACACGCCCTCCTCCAGGGCGGCGTGGTGCCCCAGCATCGCCTCCAACGCCTGCGCGCTCTTCATCATCTCGTGCTCCTTAATATCCGTGTCCTCATTAACATTATTTCTAGTCGTTCCTATAAAAACAATGCCACAGGGAAATGCAGGTGCGCAAAAGCAATCGTCGGCAGCCGGTCCGGGTGCGCGAACCGCCCATCGCTAGAGATGACCTTCGCTGCTACGCCGTCAGATGAAGTTGCGGCTCCAAACCTTCGTCCGGCGGGCTTTGACCAGGAGCTTTCAGGGCAACCGGCACGGTATGGCCAATGTCCCCGGGGCTACTTGGCGGCTTTTGGCGCCCATGACGGTCATCCGCCACGCCGCCGAGTCCCGTAGCGGCGGGAACGACGTCAGTTCAGGAATTCCCTTGCCAAAAGGGCAGCGCGAGGGGCCGAACGATCCGCCTGATCGGTGGCCGGATCCTTCCATCCGCCCAAGAATTGTGAGTATTTTACTCAGTATGTTTCAAAGAGGAGAGCCTCATGAGCATCCAGCACCCTCTCCTCGGGCTGCTTAGCACGGGCCCCAAGTACGGCCACCAGCTAAGGGTGGAGTCTGCTCGTCCTGGCTCTGATCATGGTGGCAGTGGCCGCTACCGTGCCCGGCGCGACGGTAGCCGCCAATTCCCCACCTCCATTGGCCGCCACCTTCGGGACGGCGCAGGACGTTGCGACATTCGCGGGTTCTCCTTCCCATTTGTTAAACGAAATCGCCACCCTGCGAAACCGCTTGGGCAATGTGGGGATCATAGAAACCGTCAGCCTTGCTATTCCCGGTTCGACCGGCTCGTACCTGCTTCAGGCCCAGGATCCGCACGGTCGCTTCACCTCTCAGCTTCTTCAATTGGATACGGGACGTTATCCGTCGGGTACCGGCGAGGTGGCGATGACTCAGCCCGTGGCCTTCCTTGTTGAGCTGGCCTCCCACCCGCTTCGCCAACTGGCGAACTCATTCGGTGCTCGCCCGCCGGGCAGACGACCTGGTGACCATCGCCGGCATCGCACTGATCTTGTTGTCGCTCGCCGACTCCATCGGGTCGTTCTGGCACAACCACGTGTACATCCATCCGGCGGCGCTGGAACACTTCGCCGCAATACTCCTAATTCCGTGCTGGCTCTGGACCCTCGTCTCGGCCTGGATGGTCGCTGGCATCCCGCGCCGAAACGACAACAGATGGCCCTCGATGCGCTGGCGCAGTTTTGCCTCGCGTCAGGCCATCCCATGGGTAGCTGCGCTCGCCGCCATCATCGCCGTACTGGTCATCGGCTTCACGCTTGGAGCAGCCAAAGGGTCGCTGCGGATCCTCCCCGGTGGCATCCACCAGGTCTCCACCCTCAACTTGAACTCGGCCCAATGGACCACCGTAACCCCCAGCGAATATCAGCACTGGGCCGCCCAGTTCATCCGAGAGGACGCCTTCTTCGCCACCTTCGGGCTGGCCATGGCCGGCTTCACCGCCGTGATTCGGCACCTTCGACGGAAACTCACCGAAGCCGGCCTGTAGACGGGGGACCAGTCTCCGGCAGCCCACTCCCTCGCAGCCGGAGATCGCCGAGATCCACTGCACTCAGACGGAGACCCCCTTTTCAGGAAAGCGCCTAGCTGCCTTCGGGCGCACCCGCCCCCAACACCGTCGCCACCGAATATGCAATGCACACGTTCCGCATAAGCAGCGAGTTCTCGGCGTGGCTATTGCAGGCTCCCAGACCGATAAGCGCCTACCAGCTCAATCGGGTTCGCACCGTCGCGGCTGCAGCCGAACCGCAAGTCGAAAGCAAGAACGAGGAGCCGTCTCCCGCAGAGGCCATAAACTGGGCCACCGCCTCCGGGATAGCTATCGCACTAGCCATCCTGGCGATGAGCGTAAGTCTCGTCCGCAGCGAAGCCACCAACGACCTGCGCATCCTGTCGGCGAGCGGGGCCGACCGGCGCACTCTCCGAACCATGGCCGCGGCCTCGGCCGCCTCACTGGCGCTAGTGGGAGCAGTGCTTGGAATCGCCGCGGCTTCCATCTCGGTGGCGGGCGTTCTCCGTACCGACGTGCTCAACGGAGGACTTGCGGCATTCGGAAGCGTGCCCGTGGCTGCCATCCTCGTAGGAATGCCTTTGCTGGCCGGCCGTGCCGGCTGGCTACTCGGCGGCAATGAGCCGGCCATCGTCGCACGTCGCACGTCGCGCGACGCGCAATCGAGTAGACGGGCGGACCGGAAAGGAAAGCTAAGCCGCTTGCGAGGCCGATCGGCCCCTCACCGCTCTTTCAGGCCGATTCGCACATACCACGTAAAGGTCAGCCCGCCGGGCATGCGCGCAGAGGAGAAGCCTTCCTTCACCCTCTGTTCGAACTCGTCCGCGCCTATCTCGGCATCAGTCAGCCCGCGTCGGCGCAAGCCCTGGTAACTCCCCTGGCTGTACATCAAGCCACAGAACCGCTCAGCTCCCCCTTCGACCTGCTCAGACAGGGCGATCTCCCGCGTGTACTGGAATTGGCCACTGAGGTCCATGCGATGCAAGTGACCCGATTTCGACCAAGCGCGGAGTCCCGCGGGCAGCACACGGTCGCCGTGCGGATCGGCAGTTTCATCTACAGCATGCAGAGGATCATCGTCGGGTATGGACCGGCGAAGCAACGCACCATCCTGCCCAGCAGTAATTCGCGCTTCCAACACGCGTATACGGTGATAGAGGACCTTCCAGGCCATTTCAGCGGGTGCGACCCCCGATACCGGGGGCCAGTCCACGTCAATGGCGGCGAGCAGCCCACCAGGCCTGAGTACCCTGCCGATCTCGGTTAGCGTCGGACCGGGATCCATCCAATGCATGGCCTGTACGACCGTGACCACGTCTGCGGTGGAAGCGTCCAGGCCGGTATCGTGCCCAATACCGTCCATGTACTTCACACTTTGGGCAGGGCGCGTTTCCGCTACGCTCCTCATCTCGGCATTCGGCTCGATGCCTATGACCGACTCCGCCCATTTGGCGGCCCACCGCGACGACAGCCCAGTGCCGGAGCCGATGTCGACCACCGCCGGGCGCTTCACATTGGCGTACCGTGCTAGCAGTGGACCAAGAGCTTCCGGGGGCGATGGGCGATTGGCGTCGTAGAGATCGGCAAATCCTCTGAAGCGATCTCGACTCCCATGGTGCAGACTCAATTCCACCTCCAGCATCGTGCCGCGCCCTCATCCGCAAGTCAATCGCCCCTACGGCGAACCACGGGCACACGCCGACCTAGGACGCAACCGGTAGGCGCGCTGTCAACGACGGTCCAAAAGTGAGCCGCTTCGGACGGTACAATTTTGAGCCACCTCGGAGCTTTCCATTCTGACCGCTCCTCGCCCCTGATGCTTGGCAATGCGTCGATTCCCAAATTGCGGTGCCCAAAGGAGGAACGCATCAAGGTGGCCGACTCGGCGTGATGGACGAGGCGGTCGGTCACGGTGGCAGTTCTATTGGGGTCAGGCCCAGCCCTGCGCGAGGACCCTTCCATCATGTAAGTCACAGCCAGAACGTATGTCCGCCAGCCATGGAGTTTTGGGCCTGCGCACCGCTTCGCCGCTCGACGGCCGGGTGAGCTGGACGGTTGTTGACGTTGACTACGTGGAGCCCTCAAAGGGGGTGACCACCTTGCGGGGGGTGCGTCTTGCTTGCGGTCGGCATCAAGAATGGCACGACCGTCGGTTTGGTTCGGCCACGAAACGCGGCTCGCCTTTGCCATCGTGTCTAATCCTGCCGGCAACGAGGTCATCGAGCACCACGCCCATAACGTCTTCCAGCCCGTGCTGTAATCCCGAGACGGTGCGTCATGGCCCGACAGCTCTCGACTGAGGCCTGCTAGTTGCCGCGTGCAACTTCAACTATCACGCGCCAGGCAAGACGCTCGGGAACCCCTAACACTTGAACGAGTCGGGCAGTGGCCCTGCGTGCCTCAAATTGGTCCAGCCATTCCCAGGACACACCCCGCTCGCTCCGGCGCCTGTCAACCTTTGAGAGACAGAAAGTTTGGATGATCACTGTGTCGTAGTGGCGATCTCCTCGGGTCGATTGATCCAAGCCAGCGTTGGCAGCGCCGGGGGCTCCGGAGCCTTGTGCACGAATCGCTCGGGGTGGTCAGCGTAGGCAGTCATCAACACCGTGGCCCGCTTCT
The DNA here is from genome assembly GCA_021795585.1 of Actinomycetes bacterium. GTDB lineage: Bacteria > Actinomycetota > Acidimicrobiia > Acidimicrobiales > Acidimicrobiaceae > Acidithrix. The sequence goes on from JAJYPE010000102.1 coordinate 6,835, forward strand.
CCTGGATCGCTGACTATTCCGGATCTCTGGACCACCATTTCCAAAATCTCTGGACCACGGGACCAAAATCTCAGGACCACCGCTGCGGAATCCTTGGACCAGACTTTCCTGGTCCCTCA
>JAJYPE010000103.1 GCA_021795585.1 Actinomycetes bacterium
AGTGGGGATCCAAAGCGAAGATCCGGCTTGTCCACGCCATAACGATCCATCGCCTCGAACCAGGTCATTTGCCCGATTCCGTCCAGCTCGGCCCCGCGAGTCGCCCTCACCACTTCGACCATCGCCTCTGTCACGAATGCGCGCACATCTTGCTGGGTCACGAAGGAGGCCTCCATGTCCAGCTGAGTGAACTCGAACTGCCGATCTGCGCGCAGGTCCTCGTCACGCAGGCAACGGGCGATCTGGTAGTAGCGGTCGAATCCGCCCACCATGAGTAGCTGCTTGGCGATCTGGGGGCTTTGGGGAAGGACGTAGAAGTTCCCGGGCTGCAGTCGGGAAGGGACCAGGAACTCGCGTGCTCCTTCGGGGGTCGGAGTCCACAAAAGCGGGGTCTCGACCTCGCAGAAGCCCTGCTGCTCCATCGCAGCCCGGATGGCCTGGTTCACCTTGGCCCGGATGCGCAAGTTGCCCTGCATCCGCTCACGCCTTATGTCCAGGTACCGGTACTTGAGCCGTGTCGACTCCTCGACGTCGGCGTGCCCGGTGACGGCGAAGGGGGTCACCGCGGCAGGCCCGAGAAGCTCGATGGCGGCTTCGCGAAGCTCTACCTCGCCCGAGACGATGTTGGGGTTGTCGGTACCCTCAGGGCGCCGGGCGACAACGCCGGTCACCCGGATCGCCGACTCGGTCCGCAGCTCGGGATTGCGCTCGGTCACTATCTGCACGGTCCCGGTGTGATCGCGGATGTCGACGAAAGAGAGGTGTTCACCGTGGTCGCGCACCCTGTTGACCCAGCCGCACAGCGCTGCGCTCTCTCCGACGAGTTCCGCAGTCACTTCTGCGCAATAGTGGGTCCTCAGTCCCGCTGCCTTGCTCATTTACGCTTCTTTCCAAGTGGCAGTTGCCTAATAGCGGCTACCTAGTCAAGACTAAGCGCCGAAGGGTTGCGACTTCCCATGGGCCGCTGGTGCTGCCAAGGGGCGGGCCACGGTGGCAATCAAGCCGCGGCCAGGGGTTGCGAGTTAGGATGGAGGCCAAATGGATGCCAATCAACTGAGAAGAGCCTTCACCGAGTTTTTCGTCGAGCGTGGGCACGTGGCCGTGCCTTCGGCGTCGCTCATACCCCACGACCCGACGGTGCTTTTCACCGTGGCCGGGATGGTGCCTTTTAAGCCCTATTTCCTGGGTGAGGAGCAGGCGCCTTTCAAGCGCGCGACGACCATCCAGAAGTGCATGCGCGCAGGGGGAAAGCACAACGATCTGGACCAGATCGGCCGCACTGCGCGACATCTCACCTTCTTCGAGATGCTAGGCAATTTCTCCTTCGGTGATTACTTCAAGGAGGAGGCAATCCCCTTCGCCTGGGAGCTTGTTACCACGGTCCTCGGGATCGATCCCGATCGCCTTTGGGTGACGGTGCACCTCTCCGACGACGAAGCCGAGAGCCTCTGGCGCGACAAGGTCGGTGTGCCCGCCGATCGGATTCAGCGCCTGGACGAGGACAACTGGTGGCAGATGGCCGATACCGGCCCCTGCGGGCCATGTTCGGAGATCTATTTCGACAAAGGTGCGGAATACGGGCAAGAGGGCGGTCCTGCTTTCGGCTCCGACGAGCGCTACTTGGAGATATGGAACCTCGTCTTCATGCAGTACGACCGGAGCGAGGACGGGACGCTGCATCCGCTTCCCAAGCCGTGCATCGATACCGGAGCCGGCTTGGAGCGCATCTTGCCGGTCCTGCAGGGCAAGGGGTCGGTCTATGACACCGACCTGCTCCGGCCGATGCTCGACCTTGCCATCGAGCTGACAGGTGCGAGCTACGGGCAGGACCACGAGACCGACGTCTCCTTGCGCATAATGGCCGACCATGCCCGATCGATGACCTTCCTGGTCGCCGACGGCGTTCTCCCCTCCAACGAGGGCCGCGGATACGTGCTTAGGCGCATCATCCGCCGCGCCGCCCTGCGTGGCTGGAGAATTGGTCACCAGGAGAACATGCTCGGTGCGATGGTGGATACCGTCGTCGCAACGATGGGCGGGGCCTATCCGGAACTGCGAAGGCAGCAGGATTTCATACGGATGGTGATCACCCGGGAGGAGGAGCGATTCGCACGCACCCTCCGTGCCGGATCGAACCAGCTGGATGCGGAGATCGCCGAGGGACGAACCATCAGCGGAGCGGCAGCCTTCCGACTGCACGACACCTATGGCTTCCCGATCGAGCTCACAGAGGAGATCGCGGCTTCCCGAGGAGTTCACGTCGACATGGATGGCTTCCACGCCGCCATGGCCGAGCAGCGCGCGCGCGCTCGGGCGGACTTCAAGGAGAAGGGCGTCGAGGCCGAGCTGATAGAGGCCTACCGAGAGCTGGCGGAGCAGTTCGGCCCGACTGAATTCTCGGGCTACGAAGCCACAGAGGACACGGCCCGTGTCATCGGGGTCTTCGAACTTGCCGGCCAGGCGGGCGTCCACGAGGTCTTCCTTGACCGCACCCCTTTCTATGCCGAGCAGGGCGGCCAGGTCGGCGACACCGGGACCATCTCCGGCGAGCAGGGAGTCGCCGATATCCTCGACACGAACTATGCCGTGGGGGCACTGATCCGGCACCGCGCGCGCTTCCGGAGTGGATCCTTCACTGTGGGCCAGCTGGTCAAGGCGGAAGTGGACGCACCGCGGAGGGCGCGCATCAGGCGCAACCACACCGCTACCCATCTCGCCCATTGGGCGCTGCGCGAGGTGCTGGGCGAGCACGTCAAACAGCAGGGTTCGCTGGTGGCGCCGGACCGGCTCCGTTTCGATTTCTTTCACTGGGGCCAGACGAGCGCCGAGGAGCTGCGCCGGGTGGAGGAGCTGGTGAACGAGGCGATCTTCGCCGACCAGACCGTCGTAACGGTGGAGACCTCCAAGGCCGACGCCGCCGGGATGGGCGCCATCGCCTTCTTTGGCGACAAGTACGGCGACAAGGTGCGTGTGGTCAGGGCCGGTGAGAACTCGCTGGAGTTCTGCGGGGGTACGCACGTCCACTCCTTGGGCGACATCGGCCTCTTCGTTGTGGTCTCCGAGGGCTCGATCGGCGCCAATACGCGCCGCATCGAGGCGCTTACCGGCCAAGCCGCCCTGGATCACCTCTTCGCGCGCTCAGACCAGCTCGGCGCCGTCGCCAGGGAGCTCGGCGTTGCGGATGGCGAGGTTCTTGGACGGATCGAGGTCATGCGCGGCAAGGAGCGCGAGCTCGCCGAAAGCATTCGATCGCTGGAGGCGGAGAGGGTCGGCTCGCTGGCCAGGACGCTGGCTGCTTCGGCCGCGGACGGCGCGATCGTCGAGCGAGTGGACGGAATCGGACCCGCGATGTTGAAGGACCTGGCCTCCGCGCTCAAGGCCATGCCGGGGGTCGAGGTGGTTGTGCTCGTCTCCGCCGTCGATCCTGTCCGTGCGGCCCTGGTCGCCGCAAGGGGTAGCCGCCGGCAGCTGGACGTCTCAGCGCTGGTGGCCGACGCGGCAAGGCTGCTGGGCGGGGGAGTGGGGCGCAGCCCCGAGTTCGCCCAGTCCGGCGGTAAGAACGTTGGGGCTATCGACGAGGCATTGGCACTGGTTCGAACCGGCCTTTCCGAGCGTTGAAGCCCGCACGAGAGGACTCCTGCAAGCTTTGAAGATCGTGGCGCTGGACCTCGGCAAGAGGCGCGTCGGCGTGGCCGTTGGCAACGACACCATCGGGGTAGCGGTGCCCGTCGGCGCCTTCCACGTGCGGAGTCGGCTCGAGGACGAGATAAGCGCATTGGCGCGGTTCATAGCGGAGTACGAGCCGGAGCTCCTGGTGGTGGGCGATCCGGTCTCGCTCGATGGCGGCGCCGGGCCGAGCGCTCTGTGGGCGAGGGGAATTGCCGCCGGGATCGCGGAGGCGCTCTCCCTTCGGGTGGTGCTGATCGACGAGCGCCTCACCAGCCGCGAAGCTGCGGGAGCCCTGGCCGAGGCCGGTGTTCGCGGCCGCGGGGTTAGGAGCCGCATCGACTCGGCGGCGGCGGCGGTGATCCTGGAGCACTATTTTGGCTCAGGCAGCTCCGCCGAGGATTGACGGGGAGCCGACCAGGTTCCCCCTAGCGAGGTCTTGAATGTCCGAAGTTGATCTGGCGCCTTTGCCGGGGTGGGAGCGCCGGCGCCGAATCCACTGGGGGCGGCTGATTCTCGTCTTGGCTGTGCTCTTGGCGATGCTTTCGCTGGTTGCGGCCGTAGGCGCCTACGCCGTGTACACCCATGAGGTGAGCGGGAGCGCTACAGGGGCCACGGTCGACTTCGTGGTCGGGCGGGGTGACAGCCTTTCCTCGGTGGCCGACCGGCTGGCTGGCGACGGCGTTGTGAAGTCGAGCTTGTTTTTCCGCATTTACGTCCATCTGCACCCCCAACCGGCCCTTCGTCGGGGCACATACAGCCTCCATAAAGGAGAGTCCGTGCCCGACGTCTTGGCCGCCTTCCGAAATTTCAAGGTGGCGGAATATCGCTTCACAGTGATCCCGGGAATGAACCTCACCCAGATTGCGGGCTTAGCCGGCAAGATCCCCGGCCACAGCAGTGCCGCATTTGCCCGGGCTCTTGCTGCCGGTGGCTACCGGAGCCCGTTCCTACCGACTCCGTCCTCTTCGCTGGAGGGCTTGCTCTCTCCCGACACATACTTTGTGCTTAAAAGCGAGCCGGACAGAAAGATCATCCAGCAGATGTTGGATCAGACCACCAAGGTGGCCGCAGCGGCCGGCCTTTCGCCGGGCAGCACCCACTTCGGGCTTGACGCGTACCAGATCATCACCGTCGCTTCGCTGATCGAGAGGGAGGCGCTCCGGGCGGGGGACTACCCCAAGGTGGCCAGGGTGATCTACAATCGCCTTGCGGCCGGCATGCCGCTGCAGCTCGATTCGACCGTGCTCTACGGGTTACACCTGAGCGGCGGCTCGCCTACACTTGATCAGTTGAAGATTGCAACCCCGTACAACACGTATCTGATTACGGGGCTGCCGCCGACGCCCATATCGGCCCCGACCAGTGCCGCAATCCAAGCGGCCCTGAATCCGACCCCCGGGTCTTGGCTCTACTTCGTGGTGGTGCGGGCGGATGGCAAGGAGGCTTTCTCCACGACATACCAGGAGCAGTTGGCAAATGAGAATCTTGCGGCGCAGAGGGGGCTTGGATGAGTTCGCTTGAGGAGGGCGCCCTCCATCAGTCTTGGGCTTGGCCCACCGGCACAACACGGGTGGCGGCGGTCATAGGCGATCCGGTGTCGCATTCGCTCTCGCCCGTTCTGCACAATGCCGCCATCAGGCGGCTGGGCCTGGACTTGGTGGTCGTCGCCTTTCGTACCACCAAGGGCGAAATCGGCACCGCCATGGCCGCTACGCGCGAGTTCGGGCTGGTGGGGCTCATGGTCACCATGCCCCATAAGCAGACCATCATCGAGCACCTTGATGCGATAACAGAGCGTGCGCAGCGGCTCCAGAGCGTGAATTACGTCTATTGGGAGGGCGACAAGCTCGTCGGGGATTCCTCCGACGGCATCGCACTTGTCAACTCGCTTCGGACCGACTACGACGTTTCAATTCGCGGCAAGACCGTGGCCCTGCTCGGTAGTGGCGGGGCGGCCCGGTCGATCGCTTTGGCTGCAGCAGAGGCGGGTGCTGCCAGCGTATGCGTGATCTCGCGAAATCTCCAGACCGCGTCCGCCGCTGCCGAGCTGGCTGGGTCGGTGGGATATGTGGGGGTTGCCTCGGACGCCGCCCAAGCGGAGGTGGTGATCAACGCCACTCCGGTTGGCATGGCCGGGACCAGCGTTGCCGGCCTCAGCCCGGTCGGTGCGGACTACCTGCACGCTGGGCAGTTCGTCTACGACACCGTCTACAACCCGCTCGTAACCCCGCTTATGGAGCTGGCGGCGGCTAAGGGAATTCCAGCTGGAAATGGGGTCGGAATGCTGGTGTATGCCGTGGCCACAGCCTTCGAAACATGGACCGGCATTGCCGCACCGCTAGAGGAGATGCAAGCGGCCGCACACGCGGAAACTTTACGTCGCCTCTGATTCCTGTAATTCGTCGTATTTTTCGGATAAAGTTGCGGTACGACGGATGCGTGACAGGTTTCGGATGAGACAACTTTTTTATCGCATAACATTGAAGTTGCGCGCTCTGCAGGACGAAGATGATTGTTGATGACCACAACTGGACCGCCACAATCGTCGGTTGACCTCCATCCGGTCCGGCGGGCCAACCCGCAGATCGGCTCTGCACAGGCTTTCTCTCCGCTGGCCCGTTTTCTTCTTCAGGACGGCGTGGTATCGGAAGAGAACCTGCGCAAGGCGTCCGAGGAGCAGCGCAGGCGCAACGTCCCGCTTTCGCGCGTTCTTATCGAGCGCCGCCTCGTTGACGAGGCCGTGCTCGGCAAAATGCTGGCCACCAGGCTGGGCCTGGAATATGTGGACCTCAGCAAGATAGCCATTGATCCTTCCGCGGCGTCGATGGTTCCGAGAGTGCTCGCTGTCAAGCACGAGATGATTCCAGTTGGCTTTCGCGACTCCCGCGTGGTAATCGCTGCGGCCGACCCCAATAACGTCCAGGGAATCGATGATTTCCGCGCATATTTGCGCAAGGACTTGTTGCTGGTGGTTGCCTCGCGTTCCGCGGTTCTGGGCGCCATCGAGAGGCTCGTCGGACTGTCTTCGGACAGCGTCGAAGCGAATGCGAAGGCCGCTGCCGAACAGAGTGAGGTTGAAAGCCAGCTTCCCGAGATCGCCGAAGACGGCCCGATTGTCAAGCTTGTAAACGCTACCATCGCCCAGGCGGTGGCGGACCGCTCCAGCGATATTCATATCGAACCGGCCGCGGACTCGGTCAAAATTCGGCATCGCATAGACGGAGTGCTGCACAACGTCTCCTCAGAT
>JAJYPE010000104.1 GCA_021795585.1 Actinomycetes bacterium
CCGCATTGAGATCGATCAAGCGCGCCTGCTCACCCTGAATGCGGCCTGGCTGATGGACACCGTCGGCAATAAGGGTGCCAGGACCGAGATCTCCGAGATCAAGGTGGTTGCCCCGAACGTTTCGCTTAGGGTAATCGATCGTGCGATCCAAGTCTTTGGTGGCGCCGGCGTCTCCGAGGACACTCCGCTGGCGCGTATGTACGCCGGCCAGCGCACCCTCCGCCTTGCCGACGGTCCGGACGAAGTGCATCGCATGACCATCGCGAGGCGCGAGCTGCGCAAATATAAGGCTTAGGACTGCTGGGGCCGGCCGCATTGGCCAGTCGGCCCCAGGGCGCCTTTCCCGCGGCGCCTGCAATTGACTGGGCGACAAGCTCGGGTTGGCCAGGGCCGGGCCTGCGCATTTGTGGGGTTCGTTTTCTTTTCCAAGGAATACGCGTCAGCCCGTGTAAAGCCAAGGCTTGCGTTGGCGCAAGTACGGCCTGCGCGCGAGGGTTTCGGTGGGCCCCGGGGCGGCCTCGGGACCGAAGGAAAGCCGGCCTGCCCACTCCGGGGCGTCGGCGATGCTTTCGTAAAAGGGGTAGGAGAGCATGTCCGGCCCGTACACGCCGGCTTCCTGCAATCCTGGGGCCGGGCCGCGGACGGAGATGGCCAGCGCGATGTTGCTCTCGCCTGCGCGCAGCCGCGCGCGGTTGACGGTATCCATCTGGGGCTCCTCCCCGTAGGGCGGAAGCTTTATTGTGCTGTGGCCCCGGCGTTCGGGCGTGCGGGAGCCGGCGGCGTCGGCGCTGACCAGGGCGACGGACGCTCCTTCAACTGCTGCGCGACGCACCGGAGCCCAGTCATCCAGGTCGCCCCCGGAGAGCACTTCCAGCCTCAGGCCGGTCAAGGTCGATGCCTTTGCCTGGCGGCGCACCTCGGGCCAGGCCGAGCTGGCGATGAGCGTCTCCTTGCCGCCATCGCCGCAGCGCACCTGGCCCAGCAAGACCTCCTCGTAGCCCAGGCGGCCCGCGATACTCTTGGCGGCTCGGCCCAACGCGTCCGCTTCGCCCGCACCATTCCAGTCGGCTTGGGGCAGCGCCACGGCGAGTGTCGCCGAGCACGGACGGCCGAGGAGACGGTCTGCGAGAAGCTCCTCGACCCGAGCCAGCCCCTCAGGGGACAGATCGTAATCGGGCAGGTTCAGGGCGGCGAGGTCGAGGCGCAGGTCGGGCTGGAGCGGCATTGCCACTGGGGCCCTTGTTGCGAGATCGGCGGGCTCGAACGCCTGTACTGAGAGCTGCAGCGAGGAAGGGATGGGGACGCGGGGCCGCTCCGGTGCGTGGGCTATCTCGGCTGCCACGACTCCGTTGCCGGCGTCGATGGATGTCAGCAGTTCACCCTCGGGCGAAATCACGCAGCTGCCGCCGGAGAATTTCACCCCCTTCTCGACTCCCGCGAGGTCTGCCGCGACCAGGTAGCAGGCCGCTTCCCGGGCGCGCAGCAGCCATACGAAGGAAGGGGCCTTCTCCTCGACCCAGGCGGTGGGCAGGCACAGGACGTCATAGTGGCGCCTGCGCGCGGCCGTCTCGGGAAATTCCACGTCGGCGCAGATGGCGACTGTTGCCACCAGGCCGTCTATTTCGAAGTAGGGGCCGAGCTTGTCGCCATCGACGGCCCACGTGGTGTCGGCCACGAAGGGGTGCACTTTGCGATAGCGGGCCAAAAGACCCTCCGCGCCCACTGCGGCGGCCGCATTGTGATACGTCAGGGACTCCGGGTCGAATTCGAGATAACCGTAGACGGCGACCGCGCCGAACTGGCGACAGAGCCTAAAAATCCGCTCGTAAGTGTCGCCGGTGACCGGTTGGGCAAAGGGGGACGCCTCTTTCGCCGAGCCGAAAAGATAGCCGGTGGCGAACATCTCCGGCAGAACTACCAGTCGGCAACCTTCGCTCATGAGCCTTTCGGCCCCGGCCAGCGCCCTGGACATATTGGATTCATAATCTCCGGCGACCTGCTCTAGCTGAACGGCCCCTACCTTCATGGCTCTCCTTATAGCTGCGGCGCATCCGGCGCCGAAGGGCTCATGGCTTCAGTCTCTTTTCTGTCCCGGGAGCGGGCACCTGCGCGTAGCTAAGGGGGTCGGCGAGCGCGGGTGCGATAATCCACACCAGGCGTGCCTCGGAGGATAGTGACGTGTTGCGCCAGGTGTGTGGAGCTTGGGCGTCGAAGGTTACGGCATCGCCGGTGGCCAGGAGTAACGAGTGGCTGTCGATGCGGAGTTCGACTTCTCCCTCCAGGACGTAGCAGACCTCGCAGTCACTGGCGATGGAGTAGAGCGCTTCCCCGCCGGACCCCCCGGGAGCGGCGATCGTCTCGATCACCGTAATCCGGTCTTCGTGGGGGGCGGTCAGAAGCGTGTCACTGACGGCCTCGCCCGGCATGACCGCCTGCGGCCTGTCCGACGTACGGATGAGCGTTATGCGAGGCTCCTTGAAGAGCATCTCCATGGTCAGCCCGATCGCATCGCACAGGGCGATCAGGCTGACCACCGATGGGCTGGTCTCGTCCCGTTCCACTCTGGAGATGAACCCCTTGGAGAGTCCACTTCGTTCGGCCACCTCGGCCAAGCTGAGCTGGCTGGCTTCGCGGGCATGTCGAAGACGGGTTCCGATGGGGAAGGTGCGGGACGGGCCGCCGTTCATCCGAAGTTTGCCTCCAAAAGCCTTTGGCTCTCGGCAATGGCCGTGGCCTCGTGCTTGGTGTCAAGGCTGCGGGTGACGATGAAGTAGGTGGTTGCCGTAGCTGCCAATCCGACCAGCCAGGAGATATCTGTGCCTGAAAGCGCGTTTGCGATTGGGCCAGTGTAGCTGAAGCTGCCCAGCTGGGGAAGGACCATGAAGGGGATCTCGAAGAGGAAGCCAACTCCGTATGCCACCAGCCCTCGCCAATTCCATTTGGCGTAGATGCCTTCCGGGTCGAAGAGGTGCGTGATGGCGTAGTGGCCGCGCCTTACGAAGAAGAAGTCCATGAGATTGGTGGCTGTCCAGGGTATGAGCAGATAAAGCATGAGGGTGAGAGCGGTGAAGACGGTGTTTACGGCGCTTGCGGTGATCGAGAGCGCCACCCCGTACCAGAGAACCGTCAGCCCGAGGACGGAAATTATGCGCGCGGTCCTGGTCGGCTTGATCTTCTTGAAGGCATCGATCGCGGTGAGCAGAGTGAGGGAGCCGCCGTAGGCGTTCATGCCCATGGTGGCGGCGAGCGCCGCCGCTGAGATGAGCGCGGTAATCGAACCGAGGCCCCCGAAGACGTTATTGCCCGCGGTTTTGAGGCCGACGAGGCCGTCACTCGCTCCCAGGCTGACTGCAAGCCAGGCGCCGATCGCTATCAGCCAGATCGCGGCCACGGAGGCGCCGAGGAAGACGGATGCGATGATGGATCGGCTGTTCGTCTTTTCGGGCAGGTAGCGCGAGTAGTCCGAGACATAGGGCGCGTAGGTGATGTTGTAGGCGGCTGTGGCCGAAAACTCGGCCATGAACGCCACCATGGTGAAGCCGTAGTGGCCCTTGGGGTGTCCGCCGCCGGCGTGGCCTGTGAGAATACCGATTGTCACGATCGTGACCAGGGGCAGCGAAACGTAGAGGAGGATTCGGAATACCTTGTGGACCCAGTCGTGCCCGAAGATCGCCAGGACGGCGGCCAAAATTGCCGAACCAATTGCGATGAGCCCGGCGCTCCAGTGATAAGCGCCCGCCAGGCCTTGCGAGAGCAACACCTGGTCGGTGATGTTGAAGGCTAGGTAGGTGAACAGAGCCGCGAAGAGCGCGACTATCACACCTCGGTATCCGAACTGCGCCCTGGACTGGATCATCTGCGGCAGGCCCAAGCGAGGACCTTGGGAGCCGTGGAAGGCCATGAAGATGGTGCCCGCAGTGATGCCAAGAACTGCGGCAACAATGGTCCATCCGATTGATAGGCCCAAGGAGGGGCCGATGAACCCGATGGGGATCGTGAAGTACTGGAAGTTTCCAAGGAACCAGAGCGGGCCCTGGTGCCAGATCTTGCCGTGCCTCTCCTTGCTCGGAACCCAGTCGATCGAGCGCACCTCGATCCCCCTGGGCGCTGCTGGAGACTTTTCGTCCATTTTCCCCTCCGGCCAGACGTCAGTGTTTCCATATAATAAACAAACGTTGCACAGATGGTAACATTCAACTCCGGAATCGTGGGCCAAAAACTAGAAGTTCGAAGAAATGCAGGTCGGGCAGTGCGTATTCCGTAGCTGTTCGGGCTGCTACCGTTGCGTAGCCCACCGTCGGGCGACGCCGAAGAAAGGGGAGTGGGATGGAGGATGAGCAAGGCCAGAGCCGGACGTCGAGCGATATCGTCGGCCCCCCCGACGCTCTCAAGCTGCCACGCTTTGCCACATCGGCCACCTTCGCGCGGCTACCCGCCTTGGCAGAGGTGGGCTCCGCGGAAGTAGTCGTGATGGGCATCCCTTTCGATGCCGGGGTCTCGTACAGACCCGGGGCCCGTTTCGGACCATCGGCAATCCGGGCGGGGTCGAAGCTGCTTCGCCCCTACAACCCGGCCCTCGACCTGGAACCCTTTGGCATGGTTCAGGTGGCTGATGCCGGGGATTTGGGAGTCAACCCCTTCAACATCGAGGAAGCACTGGCGGCCATGGAGGCGGCGGCGTCGCTGCACGCGCGCTCAGGGGCCAGGATATTGACGCTGGGCGGGGATCACACTATCGCCCTGGCCCTTCTTCGCGCAGCGGCCGCCGAGCACGGTCCCATCGCCCTGGTTCATTTCGACGCTCATCTCGACACCTGGGATACTTACTTCGGCGCTCCTTTCACCCACGGTACCCCCTTCCGCCGCGCCTTTGAGGAGGGGCTCTTGGCCGAGGACCGTTGCATGCACGTAGGGACCAGGGGGCCGCTGTACTCGTCGCAGGACTTGGCCGAGGACAGGAGCTTCGGCTTCAAGGTGATCAGCTCCGATACCTTTTCAGAGTTGGGCGCGAAGGAGGTCGCAGCGCGCATTGCCGAGCGCGTCGGAGACGCTCCGCTTTACGTCTCGATAGACATAGACGTGCTGGATCCTGCATTTGCGCCGGGGACCGGCACTCCCGAGGCGGGAGGCCTTACGTCCCGCGAGCTGCTGCAGACCCTGCGCGCCATGCTGGGGATGAACCTTGTCGGCGCGGACATCGTCGAGGTGGCTCCCGCCTACGACCACGCGGAAGTGACGTGCATCGCCGCGGCGCACCTGGGATACGAGCTGATCTCGATAATGGCGTTGGCACAGGCCAAGCGCCATTGAGCCGTGGCGGTTAATCGCCCGCCAGCAGCTGCTTGGCCTCTTCGATGGTCATGTCCTGACTGGGAACCACCAGGTCGGACTTGACGATCTCGCTCTCGTCCAACTTGGTCCCCGAAGTGGCGATCAAGTTGGCGAGCTGTGCGGTGCAAGTGGCGAAGCTCTTTTCCTCGTTGTGCTCTATGGCGGTGTCCATGGCCGAGTCGAGCGCGTCAAGCGAAGGCTTGATGGACGTGGGTACCCTGTAGAGCCCTTCGCCCGCGATACGAATGACCATCGTTTCGCCGGAGGGTTTGGCCGGCTCTGGCGGAGCGGGAGCCGCGGCAGGAGCGGCAGGAGCGGCAGGAGCGGCAGGAATCTCGGCTGCCGGCTGTGGCGCTGCATTGCCCGAGTTCAGCTCGGCCCTCATTGCCTCGAGTTCGTAGTCGACTGATGGTTGGGTTTGGCCCGCCTTCAGCTGCGTCTCGATGTCATCGGTGGACCCGCCCATCGTTAGTGAGTCCAGCACGCCGGAGTCGGAGAGTTCACCGACAGCGGCGGCGCGCGCCTGCAGCTGGGTGATCTTGTCCTGGGCTCTGTCCATCATCATGTTGACGTCGGTCATGTGTTCGCTGAGGCCGGAGAGATTCTCGACGGCGTCTGTGGACGCCTTTGCAGCCGTGTACTGGGCCTTCATGGTTTCACGCTGGGTGCGGAAGACCTCCAGCTTGGCCTGCAGCTTCCGGCCGGTGTCCTCGAGGGACTCCTCCTGGCTGCGAAGCTGGTCGATTTGCGGGGCCAGCGCATCGATCTGGCCCTTGACCCCCTGCCCGCGCTCAAGCGCGGTGCGGGCCAAGTCCTCCTGGCCCTGTTGCAGGGCCTGGCGTGCTTGTCCCTGCAGCTTGTCGTATTGGGACTGCAGCTGCGCCTTCTGCGCCTCGAGGCGCTTTTGAGAGGTGAGCACGTCCGCGATGGATCTGCGGACCTGTTGCAGATTCTCCATCATCTTCTGATATGAGAGGTCGAGGGCCTGAGTCGGATCCTCGACCTTGTTCAGCGCCGCGTTGGTCTTCTGCTGGAAGACCTGAGAGAGCCGCTTGAAGACGCTCATCTTTGCATGTTCCCTTCGGGGAGAGTTAGCTCAAGTACCACAGTAGTGGCAAGACTTCGAAGTTTTCCAGCGCTTGACAGTAGTGCCGATAGTCGAAGTTCGCCAGGGGGGCCGAGCTGCCCAGCTTGGAGGGCCCGGCTCTCGGCCCAAGCAGGCATACCGATAGACTGGAGCGCCAGCGGCAGAAGGGCACCTCCCTTTGTCTGCGCTGGTGGAGATTCGGCGACAATGACGACCTTTTCGCTGGTACATGATCGCAAGCGGGTTCTCAAAGAGAGCCTGCTTCATTTCGATTACACCCTCGTGATCGCGACGATGGCCGTGGCCCTGCTTGGCGTCGTGATGGTGTATACCGCCACCCGCGGGAAGCTGATTGCCGCCGGGCTGAATCCGCACTACTACCTGGAGCGGCAAGCGATATGGATGGTGCTCGGCTTTGTAGTGATGATCATTACGGTGATGATCGACTACCGC
>JAJYPE010000105.1 GCA_021795585.1 Actinomycetes bacterium
AGACACCGCCACCGCCGCCCGGCTCCACCAAGACGAGATCGCCGCCACCGAAGCCGAGCTCAAAAAGACCGAAGCCGCCATCGAGCGCTACATGCACGCCTTCGAAGCCGGCTCGGTCACCGAGGACATGTTCGGCACCCGCGTACGAGACCTCGGCAACAAGCTACGGGCGCTGCGTGCCCGCCACGCGGAACTCGCTGAGGTTGCCGAAGCCGCCGCCATGCACCCACCCACCGCGGCCGACATCGAGGCGCTCCGAGACGAGCTCGAAGCCGAGATCCACCACGGCAGCGAACGACGACGCAAGGCCCTCGCCCAGGCCTTCGTCCGGCTCCTCGTCGTCGAAGAACGCGACACCATCCAGCCCAGCTTCTACATCAGAGGAGGGCTACCCCCTGACATGCCAGGCGACAACAGCGAAACCCCCTCCGACGGGACGGGGTTTCGCGCTATGACACCTACGGTGGGCGCTGGGGGACTCGAACCCTCGACCTGCTGGTTGTAAGCCAGCTGCTCTAACCAACTGAGCTAAGCGCCCGGCACGGCTAAGGGAGAAAGCATAGCCTTAATTCCTTTTTGCGGCTTCCGGACCGGCCTCGGAGGCAAACTCCACCGCCCCGCTATAGTCCGGCGGGAACCTGTCCCACTGGACCGGCAGCCTGGCGACGCAGGGTTGTGACAGTGGCGACACCGTGTTTTCACCCGGCACCAGCGCAAGCGATATAGTTGGCTAAGTGGCGAGGCAACTACAAGGGGACGACCCGGAAATCAGCGTTGTGATCATCGACGATCACGATCTGCTGAGGGCCGGCTTGCGCGAGCTGGTCGAGTCTGAACAGGGAATGAGCGTGGTCGGAGAAGCCGGTGACGCCCAAGGCGGCATAGACGTGATCCTTTCCCGTCGGCCCAAGGTAGCCCTGGTCGACCTGGAGCTTCCAGGGGGTGGAATCTCGGTTCTGAAAGCCGCCGCTGAAAAGGCTCCCGACACACGTTGTCTGATCGTGAGCGCCTACGTCGACTACCCCTACATAACCGCGGCCGTCGAGGCCGGAGCCGCCGGCTACCTGCTCAAAACGGCGGACCGAAGTGTTTTGATCGAGGCGATCGTCGCCGTCTCCAAAGGCACAACCGTGCTGGACCAGGAGGTTGCGAGGCGCATGCAACGGCGCTGGCGCGACCACCAGGAGACTGCCGTCGAGCTGACCCCACGTGAGCTGGAGGTCCTGGTCCTGCTTGCCGGTGGCGCTCCCAACAAGAAGATCGCCGCCGAGTTGGGGCTTGGCGTGAGAACCGTCGAGGGCTACGTCAGCAATCTGCTGGCCAAGTTGGGGGTGTCCACCCGCACGGAGGCAGCGCATTGGGCGCACGAGAGACGAATAGTGGGCGGAGGGGACGCCAGCTTCAAGACCGGACGACGATGAGCTCGCTTGCGGCCGAGGGGGGCCTGGCGCCCGCTGGAGCTGCCTACGCTCCGACCGAGGTCTCAAACGTCCCTCTACGCCGAGTTCTCAAGGGCGCACTTCACCCACCGTTGCGAGACCCCTATTTCTGGGCCATCCAGGGCAGCGTGCTAGCCCTCACAGCCCTCCACCTCTGGCTCGACGAGGCAAAGGTTATCCACGAAGTCAGCCTTATAAGTCTGCCGGTCGCCCTCCTGTTCATTCCCATTACTTACGCCGCGCTTCGCTTCGGACTTCACGGGTCGGCCGCCACAGCACTGTGGGCCACGGTCCTCTGGGTGCCCAATCTCGTCATCCACGGTCGGCATGGTGACGCCAGCGTCGACCTGGTGAGCCTGGTTCTGGTGGACGCCGTCGCCTTGGTGGTAGGGCAGCGCATCGAACGAGAGGGGATAGCCAAGTCCGCCGCCGACCAGGCGGCACACGCGCAGCGTCTCAGCGAGGCGAGATACCGCCAGCTCTTCGCCTCGACCGGCGCACCGATCCTGGTCTTCGATCCGTCGGGCAGGACCATCGACGTAAACCCGGCGGCATGGGCTCTATTCGGTCCGTCCGTGCTGGACAGGACATGTGAGCAGCTGCTGCACCTAACGCCGCAAGACCTCGTTTCACCAAAAGGCTCGAGCCGTGTCGCGCTTCGCGCGGGAGGCAGCCAATACGAGTTCCGCTGCATCACCAGCGTCGCCGAGGCGGACAAGCGCCGCCAGATCCAGGTGCTCCTCCAAGACGTCACCGCCGAGCGGCGCGCCTGGAGGGATGCGCAGGAGTTCGCGGCCGCGCTTCTGGCGGCCCAGGAAGAGGAGCGCGCCCGCATCGCCAGGGAGATCCACGACGACCCCCTGCAAAGGCTTCTAGGCGTTGCCAGAAGGCTGGAGCTCTTCACAACCTCAGCCAAGCTGGAAGCAGCTGCCGCGGAGCGGATCTCGGGCCTTCGCCAAGAGCTCCTCACCACCTCGCGCACCTTGCGTGACCTGGCTCAGGGGTTGAGGCCGCCGGCCCTGGAACACCTCGGTCTGGCCGCCGCTCTCCAGGGGCTCATTTCCGACGAGGAGGAGCGGTCCCCGTGGGGTCCGCGTCTCGAAATGAGCGTCCATGGAACCAAGGTCCGCCTGCGGCCCGAGTGTGAACTCGGGCTCTACCGAATCGCACAGGAGGCGCTCAATAACGCCGTGGTGCACGGCAAGCCGGAGAACATCCGATTGGAGTTGGCTTTTTGGGAATCCAGCGTCCGGATGACCGTTTGGAACGACGGCGGGTCGTTCGATCCGGAAGCCACCCCCGCTCAATCCCATCTCGGCCTGCGAGGAATGCGCGAGAGGGCGAGCTTATTGGGTGGAAAGCTCGAGATCTACTCATCACAGGAGTCCGGAACAACCATTCTCGTCTACCTGCCCATCCGGTCGGGCAACGTATCCATCTGATCGGTCCGGACTATGGCAGTCGCGGCATGGCGATTCCGCCCAATAGCGATTGGATGCAAGCAGTTCGAGATACCCACCAATGAGATGGGTGGCAACATTGGCCGGTTGACCACCGGCGAATGATCCAATCCATCCCGTCTTGACCATCAATCGCAACCCAGACGCCTCCACTTCGGAGCGCCCGCCCCGGAAAGACTTGGCCGGCCCGGCATCATCGTTTCGACCACGGTTGGAGGCGTTCGGTGGTGGTCCACTAGGCAGTTCGAGCCATTGAACTCCGCTTCCCCTGCCCCGAGCCCTTCACACCGCGCGCTGAGCGCCCATTGCAGCCAGTTGTCGATTGCCGTTAGAAACTCCGCCTACGCGCGCGGAACGAACTCCTCGCACAAGACGCCGAAGCCCACTGTGTTGTCGAGCCGATGGTGGACAATGGCGCGATAGTCAGGTGACTCGTACCAGCGCTTGGCAGCTTCCTTAGAGTCGAACTTCAGTACGACCGTGACCGGGGCGGGAGAGCCCTCAAGAGCTTCGGAGGCGTAGTCGGCGACCAAGACCTCAGCCCTGTTATCCATCAGAGTCTTTCCGACCTGTCGAAGGTACGCACTGTAGGCATCCTTGTTCGTGATGGTATAACTGGCAACAAAGTACGCGCTCATCGTGACGACCCCCTTTGCTGGGTACTGGCGAGAAGCTATCACGCAAGGGCCTGAACTGGACTGCCATTCATACTTTGGACATGAGTCAGTGTTTCGCCCGGACGCGACGATCCACACTCGCAACCAGAGCCGCAATCGGGGTGTTGCCGCGTTCAGGTCGGGTGTCCGGCCTGCCCTTGATACACGGCATCGCTCAGCGACGGGGTACGGATGAGGCCGGACCAGAACCCACGACACGTCAACTTGGACTTGGCATCGCCAAAGTGCCGATCAACGGCCTTTTCATGGGTGACCCCGGATTCGGTTGCGGGGTTACCGGATACCACGGTCAGGAGGTTCCCGGACAGCCCGGTGTCAAGTCATCCAAGCGCCGGGTGAAATGCCGACAACGCCTACAACCGCGAAAGCGCGATCCTCGTCAATGCAGTGGTCGACCATCTCGCCGTCACTCGGCCCGGTGGCCATGTGGCTCATTGATCCCCAGCTTGGCGACTTTTCTCCGGCAAAACAGGCATCAACTGCGCCTCTGGCGTCAGGGAAAACACCACGCTCATCAAGCTCCGCGTCGAACGCATCTGCTGAAGCGCCCGGGATTGTTGACTGCTTCATCGCTTGAGAACATGGAGTCGTGCCATTGCCGGGCAGCCAACGAGGAGGCGTACGCCCAACAGCCAAGCGGTGCGCGAGCGAGCGTTACGGTTGCTCTTCGAGCACCACGGCGGTCGCGCCGCGATCCCCCACCACTCGACCAGATCGAAATCCATCTTCCGGATGCTCCACCGGCGCCAAGGTGCGATCCCGCACCGCGATCGGGGCGCTAGTCTTGGTCCACCGCAGGAGCGACAACTTCCCTGTCAGACACCTGGTTCGATGGGTAACGTTATCCCTCCCGACCGTTCAGGTTCTGACGCTGAATCTGTGAAAGGGGTCCGATGCGAGCCTCCAATGCAGCTTCGGCGAGCAGGGTCGAGTCGGGCCGCGCCCAGTGGCTTCCGGTCGCCGCGGTTCTCATGGGCACAGGTTGGGGATCGAACCAGATCTCGCCCTTGCTCCTCGTATATAGCCGCAGGCTGGGGATGTCGACCGGGATGCTGGAAGCCATGTTCGGCGTCTACGCGCTGGGGCTGATTCCGGGCCTATTGCTCGCCGGACCCTTTTCCGACCTTCGCGGCCGGCGCAAGGTCGTGATTCCAGCCGCAGTGCTCTCGTTCGTCGCGACGCTTGCCCTCATCGCCGGAGGACACAGTGAGGGACTCCTTTTCCTGGGGCGATTTCTGGCAGGGGTCTCCAGCGGAGCCGTCTTCGGTGCCGGTAGCGCCTGGGTGCGCGAACTGTCGCGCCCACCGTATGGCACCTCCAGTGAACACACCGCTGCACGGCGTACGGCGGTCTCGATGACTGCCGGCTTCGGGCTCGGTCCGCTGGCCTCTGGACTCCTTGCGCAATGGGCCCCCTTCCCGACCGTGGTGCCCTATCTGCCTCACCTGATCTTGATGGCTGGCATTCTGGTGGCGGTGCGTACCGCCCCGGAAACGGTGAGTTCCGACAAACGAAGAGCGTTCCGCCTCGATGTGCCCGGCTTGCGAAACCCGCGATTCCTTCGATCGGTCGTACCGATGGCGCCATGGATCTTTGCCGCCACGTCGATCGCGTTCGCGCTGCTTCCAAGGGTGGTTGGCGCCGAAAGCGTCAGCGGAGGGATCGCCATCGTGGCCTCGATGACGACACTCTGCCTACTCTGCGGAGTCTTGATCCAGCCCCTGGCCAGGCGGATCGATGCGCGCCAGGGAGCGAACGCGACGGCCATTGTGGGGCTGGTAATCCTTGGGGCCGGCATGTTGGTCTGCGCGGTGGCTGCCGAAGTCGGCTCAATCTGGCTATTGATCCCGTGCGCGATCGTCTTGGGCTCCGCCTACGGCATGTGCATCGTGGCCGGCTTGGTGGAGGTCCAACGCCTTGCCGATCCGGAGGCACTGGCCAGGCTGATCGCCGTCTTCTATGCCCTCACCTATTCCGGGTTTGCGGCACCATACCTCATGGCCCTGGCTGCGCATCTGGCAAGCTACCCGGTCATCCTGTGCGTGACCGCCGCCTTGGCCCTCGCCACCGCCGTTATTATCCGTGAGCCGCGCGGTGGGCACAAATCGCGCGTGCAAAGCGCGTGAGCCGGACGGACCCAACTGCCGAAGGCATATCGGACTGATATCAGGCCCGATCCGTTCCATGGGCTGAGTCGGCGCACCGACACCAGGCCCCGCCATCTCTCCGACTGACTGCAGATGCCGTCAGTGCGAGCCCTCGAGCCCGAAGAAGGCCTCGTGGAGGCGCTCATTTCCCTCGAACTCGGCGGCCGTGCCTTGGAACCTGATCACCCCTCCCTCAAGAACGCAGGCGGAGTCGGCGATCGAGAGGAAGGAGATGTTCTGCTCGGCCACGAGCATGGAGATGCCGTCTTCGCGCAATCGGCCGAGCACATGGACGACATCTTCGACGTACTTCGGCGAGAGGCCGGCCGATGGCTCGTCCATGATGACCAGCTTTGGATCGGACATCAAGGCCCTGGAGATGCCAACCATCTTGCGCTGACCGCCCGAGAGGCTGCCCGCCTGTATCTTGTGCCGGCTGGCAATGTCGGGGAAGCGCGCATATGCCCGCTCGAGGCGCTCGTGGACTTCGTGGCGTTTAGCGTGCATCGCGCCGAGTCGCAGATTCTCGTCCACGCTCAACTCAGGGAAGATACCTTGTTCGCTCATGTACGCAACTCCGAGAGCCACCCGTTTGTAGGCAGGCGTCTTCTCGAGCGGCTTGTCGAAAACACGGATCGTGCCTTGCGAATGCGCGATTAGCCCGGCGATTACCTGCAAGAGGGTGCTCTTTCCAGCCCCGTTGGCGCCGAAAAGCAAGACGGTGGAAGTGCCCGGAACTTCAAACGAAACCTGGTGGAGGACCTCCATCGGACCGTAGCCCGCCGATACCCCGACCACCTCAAGCGCTAACTGAGTCACCCAGGTACACCCTCTTCACTTCTGCATCGGCCAGTGCGCTGCGTAGTTCCCCGCGGAAGATCTCCCTACCCGCGTTCAGCACGATGACATGATCCACTACCTGTTCCAGGAATCCCATGAGGTGCTCGACCACAACCAAAGCGATTCCGCGGTCGCTCAGTGACCTCAGCATGCGGGCAAGTTCGGCCAGCTCACCGTGGTTCAGTCCAGCGCCCAGCTCGTCCACGAACAGCACCGAGGGCCCCAGAGCGAGGGCCCGTGCCAGGTCCAGGCGCTTTTGCTGTGCCGCAGTCAG
>JAJYPE010000106.1 GCA_021795585.1 Actinomycetes bacterium
CGCCTACGATCATCTGGCCTGCTACAGCTCGATCAACGCAAACTATTTGCCGCCTTCGGGCAGCTCACTGATTCATCCGCATCTCCAATCCTCTAATGACTACGTTCCCCTCACGGCCCAGTCAGTGCTGATCGAGCGGGCTCGCCGTCACCGCAAGGAGGGTTGGAGCAGCCTGCTAGGTGACTACGTCGATGCCGAGCGTGACGGCGCGCGCTACGTCGGCCGCATCGGGGATGTGGAATTCCTGGCTCCGTTCGCGCCGAGCGGCTTTCGCGAGGTTTGGGCGGTCCTCGGAGGTGCTGCGGACATCGTCGACCTTGCTGACGAGCATGTGGTTGCTCTCACAGACGGCTTGGCGAGAATTCTTGGGGCCTACGTCGAGTGGAACCTGGGCAGCTTCAACTTCGCGCTCACCGGAGGTGGTGCCGACGCCGAGGCGCTCGGCTTGAATCCGCTGTTCCGCATAGTCGCCCGCTCTAATCCCGAGCCGTGGTATCGCTCTGATGTCACCTACTTCGAGAGGCTTTACGGCGAGCTGATGGTAGACATCACGCCGGAAGAGACCGCGGCGGGCCTGCGCGAGCGCTTTTAGCCGGCCGCGTGCCCGGGAGTCGCCGGGACGGCCTTGTCGCTCGCGGAGTCGCTCGCAGCAGGGCGTGGGGGCCTTGGCGCTGGTCGGTTAGACGGGCGGTCGAAGTGGTACCTTGTGATGGCCATCACGGTGACCACCAGCGTCCCAATGATGTACAGGCCGGCAACGGCGGCCGTGTCGGTGCCGGCCATAATTCCGTGGATCATGATCAGGGCGAAGCTGATCAAGGCGTAGCGGTGCACCATCTTCCAATTGAATAGCTTCACCCTCACCTTTAGCCACGCGGTGACGCCAATCGCGAGGACCGAGTAGAGCGCCAGCGTTCCCAAGGCCACCGGCACGGGACGGTAACTGCTCATCAGCGGCACGAAGGCGCCTATGGTGCCGACCTTGGCGAAGCTGTCGGCGATTATCGCACTGATGTGGATGAAAAGTAGCACCGCGCCGGTTGCGGCCAGGGTCTTGTGCGCCGAATTCAGGCTGATCGGGTGAAATAGGCCCCCGCTCTTCTTGCGCTTCGGGTGAGTCATCCATAGTCCGATGCACACAAGAAGAGTGGTCACCGCCGCCAACGCCAGTCCGGTGCCGCGGGCGATGACCCAGGGTGCCAGCGCGGGGGTCGCATTCCGCGCCAGCACCCTGACCATGGCGAAGCCGGCCACCACTGATGCTGATCCCACCAGCAGCGCAAAGAAGACCGAGGGGGCTTCGTCGTCCGTTTCGCTTGGAATGGCGTCGCCAGCTCCTGAGGCACGCTTTCGTTCCGGAAGGTCTTCTTTGTTCCGAGCGCCCATTGTTTATGCGCTCACTGATACCGGCTCCAGCGGGGAGGAGACCTCGGAGAGGATGCAACCCGTCGCTCGCGTCGAGCCTTCCGCCTGCACCTGCATGTACCTTTTCCAGGCGGAACTGTACCGGACTCCGCCGACGCTGTTTATGAGCAACGCTGCTATCTCGCGGTCCCGAGCGAGTTCCAGGCCACGATCCTCGCCAAGGAGGAAAATCCACTTGGAGAAGACTTCGGCCCTTGCTGAATCAGCGTCGACCACGGTTACCGCGTAGAGATCGGATCGGGCCGAATCCATGGTGGCGGGATCGATTATGTGGTGCTTGGCTTGGCCGCCCACCTTCCAATTCCGCACCTTTAGCGAGGAGGTTGCGATCGCACCTGACCTAATCCTCACCAGCATTGGGAGACGCGCCGAGGAGAAGGGACTCTCGATGTCCACGAACCATGGCTCATCGTCGCGGGGGTCGAGGTGGGTCCGGATATCGCCACCTGCTTCAATCAGGTGGCTCCCTGATTCGCTGTGCCGAAGGTGGTCGCTAAGCATGCGCAGGGCGAGCCCCTTTCCAATGCCGCCCAGATCGATCGGCTCGGACCCGATCCGCAGTACGTCGGCGTGCTCGTCGAATGCTGCGCAAAAGTCCGAGTCCGGTCGCGCGGGGGTCGAGCCTTGGCCGAGGGTGAGCTCGGAGCCGGTGCCAAGATCAGCGAAGGTCCGGTCATAGCCCAGGTGGTCGAGCGCGCGCTTGACCCTGGGGTCGAAGTACCCGCCGGTAAGGCGGTGAGCACTCAGTGCCTCGAACACGGCCAGCTTGAGGAGGGTGGACGGGTGGCGCTGCTCCCCACTCTGGTTCAAAGAGCTGAGCTCGGAGTCGGCAAGGAAGCGGCTCCAGGATGCCTCCATGCTGCGTAACAGGCGCTCGGTTGCATCAGCAAGGCGCTCAGTATCCCGCTGGCTGGCGACGCGTAGCTGAAAGTTGAAATATGTGCCCATGGCGTGTATTCGCCAGGCGCGCGGCTCTGTTTTCATTTCATCATCCTGCTGCCATCATGCTGGCCGTAGTCGTAGCTGAGGGTGCGCTCCCGATTGACACCGAGGGCACCCGGACGGTGTTTCCCGACGAAGACCCTGCAATGGCCGGTGCCGGTGCGGGCTTCTGGTTCTGGATGGCGGTAATCCCGTTGGAGATGGTGCTTAACCCGGCTTGATCTTGGGAGGACGCCGCCTGCAGCGATGCGAGCTGTGACGCACTGCGGTTTATCGCCTTTGCCACAGCGAGGTATTGTTCCTCGGCCGCTTTTGCCGCCTGGGCCCTGGCCGCCGCGGCGGCTTTCTGGGCGGAGTTGTAGAGGTGGCGCGGGTTCGAGACGAACGAGACTGCCTGCATCGTTCCGTAAGCCGTCACCGGCACGATCACCGCCACCGGGACCAGGCGCCGGGCCGCAGTCTTTGCCTTGGATGGGCGACGCTTCTTATTCTCCGCCATGGCGCTGCCTAGTTGTCGCCGCCCGAGTCGTCGCTGCCCGAAGCACTGGAGGCGCGCGTTGTCGCCGCTGGCGCGGGGGACCTGGTTGCAGTCGAGTAACCGGAGCTGACAGCGGCCCCGGCCGCCCGCTGCTCTGCAGCGATCGCGGCTGCGGTTGCCTGGGCGAGTTCCTGTTGTTTGGTGGCAAGTTCCGAGGAAGTCTGGCTCAGCTGGTTCTTGACCGCCTGCTCCTGCTTGGTGAGCGCGCCGATTGCCGACTCCAGCTGCGAGGTATGTGCCTTGGCCGTCGCGCTGACACCCGGTGCGTTTGTGTCAGCCGATGTGTTGGTCGCCCCGATCACCTGCGCCTGGTGCAGCGCGAGAATGACGCCGAGGCCGCCACCGGCGCTGACCAGTACCTTGACTGGATTTGAGACCTTCATCCGTCCTCCTCGCGTCGCGCCCGCCTTGCTCAGAGACCAAGTATCGGAGGCTTTTGGGAAGTGGGGATGATTGATCGATGAGAATCGTCTTAGCGGAGCCGTCGGGAGGCTTAGGCGCCGCCCAGGCGTTGCTGATACCGGGCCATGGACGCGATCCACTTGTCGGTGTCGTTGGCCCTGAAGCTGTAGAAACCACGCACGCTCTCATGCGGGAGGATGAGGAACTGCTCGGCGTCCATGGCCTCGAGGACCTTGTCCGCCACTACCTCCGGTTCGAGCACGTCACCGGCCTCAAGCACCGCAGCCTGGGCAAGGCGATGTTCTTCGTTTTGCCTTCCTTCCTCGGGGAAGAGCATGTTGGTGCGCACCCCCATCGGACAAAGGACCGAAACCTTGATGTTGTCGCGCGCGTGGGTGATGGCCATCCACTCGGAAAGGGCCACCGAGCCATGCTTGGTGACCGAATATGAAAGCCCGCCCAAGTTGGTCAAGAGGCCGGCGGCCGACGCCGTGTTCACAATGTATCCGCCGCCCCGCTCTATCATCCCGGGAAGAAAGCTGCGGGCGAGCCTCACCTGAGCCATGACGTTGACCTCCCAGGACGTCTGCCATGCTTCCTCGAGAGTGTCCAACCCGCCTCCGAATGAAACGCCGGCGTTGGCGAAAAGGACGTCTGTTCCACCGCTCCGCTCCGTCACCACGCTGGCCAGGAGTTCTATGGCTTCACGGTCGGCCAGGTCCACCGCGACCGAGTAGCTCGGCGTGCCCGCAGCTGCGATCTCGTTGGAGACGGCGCTCGCCCCGCTCTCGTTCTTGTCGACGCAGACCACCACCGATGGCCCCTCGTTTGCCACCCGGCGCGCAATTGCGCGCCCGATGCCCGAGGCGGCTCCGGTGACCAGTACGGACTTGCCATGTAATTTCATGGCACGATGCTACACACGCCAGGCCGCTTGGCGCCCGCCGTTTGCCGGGCGCGCTGAGCCGACTTAGCGTTCGAGGCGGGTGTGTTTCACCTCGTTGAACTCGGGATGTCCGAAAACCTGGTCCAGCATGCGATCTACGACGTCCCGGGGCTCCTCGGAGGAGTCTGCCGGCCTCTTCATGACCCTGACGAATGCGGCGCGCTCTCCATCGAAGACAGTGGGCACTCCGAAGACCGCCAGCCGCTCGGCCTGGTCCTCGTGGATCTCGCGCAACCGCTTCGCATAGGTGCCTTCGTCGACCTGAGAAAGGACGGCGTCAGCATCGATACCGTGGTTGCTGAGGACTTTGGCGACCTCGCTCCGGTCCCGCAGGCTTGCGCCCCGGTCATGGCGTATCGCAAATAGGTCCAAGTGGACCTTGCGGAACTTGTCGGGGTACTGCTGGGAGACTATGTAACCGACCTCGTTGGCAAGCCTGTCCCCCGCCCGATCCGGATCGTCCCAGATGGAAGGCTCGCCTTCCTCTATATGTACCTGTGAGAGGTTGAACGGGAGAAATTCGACCTCGTAGCCGGCGCCTTCCTCGAGAGCCGCCACTACGTGCTCGTTGAGGTTCCTGGCAAAGGGGCAGCGGTAGTCGAAGTTTATTGAGAATTTCGAAATGGTCACGGTTAATGAATCCTTAAATGCACTTCGGTTATTCCTTATGAGCCTTCCAGCAACTGCCGAACGACCAACTCGTCGTGCTCGTAGGTGAGCCGTTCCGCTGCTTGGTCCGGAGGAAGCCAGGCGATCTCATCCACTTCTTCGTTCGGCACGAAGTCCCCGCTCGCGTATTGCATCAGGAAGTAGGTGACCGTCTTGTCTCGCCCACGCTCGTCGACGTAGCTTGTGCTGGTCCGGCGATTGGCCACGAGCGGGCCGCTCACGCCGGCCTCTTCGAGCACTTCGCGCCGGGCTGCGTCCTCTTCGGACTCGCCCTTGTCGATTTTTCCCTTTGGCAGACTCCAGTCGTCGTAGCGGGGCCTATGGACGACGCAGACGAGGCGCGCCGAGTCGCTCTCGCGAACGACCACGGCGCCCGCAGCACGTACTGTCAATTTCGCGCTCGTTTAGGAGTTATGGGGAAGAGCCTTTTTACGATGAGGCCGAAGGCTGTGCCAACCAACAGTCCGGCAAGGACGTCCGATGCGTGGTGCATGCGCACGTGGATTCGCGACGGCGCTACGAGTGCCGCGAGGCCGACGTACACCGGCCAGAAGCGGTCATTGTCGCTGAGGAGTATCGCGGCGCATGCGGCGGCGGAGGCGTGGCCGGAAGGGAAAGAACTCGTTAGGGGAGTGCGGATTTCGTGGGGCAGCTCACCTTCCCAGGTGGGGCGGCTCCTGCCGAAGATGGACTTGATTCCGATGTTGACGAGAAGGCTCTCGGCCAGTAGCGCAGCAGCGGCACGCACCGCATAGCGCTCCCCATCATTGCGGAGCCCCCTGATCGCCGCGAGCGTGAACCACAGGATTGAATGATCGGCCACGTTAGAGGCACCGAAAAGGATGCGATTTGCGGTCGGGTGGCCGCGTAAAGGCGAAAAGACGGAATCGACGGCGTCGTCGAATGGCTCGAAGAATTCGTGTACGTCTTTCGTCAATTACCCGCACCGTCCGCGGCTGGCGTGCAGCCGGCGTCCTTCGTCCTGCCACGGGACCCCTTGAAGGCGTCCAGCAGTGAGAGGCTACCGCCTTGGGCAGGACATAGCTCCTGGTAGCAGCAAAAGCGGCACAGCTTTGATGGCCTGGGACGAAAATCCTCGCGTTCGCACGCGTTGCAGACGGCGCGCCAAACCGCCTCGGTTCTCGAAGTGAGGCCCTTGAGCGTCTGCTCGGTGGGGGATGCCACGATGCGTGTGGCCTCCCGCAGGTAAACGAGTTGAACCCTGGCGGGGCGCTGACCGAGGACCTTTTCACAAAGAAGCGCGTAGAAGTACACGCCACTCAACCGCTCGTTTTCCTGGACCTCGCCGGGGAGCTTGCCGGTTTTGTAATCGGTGACGGTCAAGCTGCCGTCGTCGTTCAAGTCAAGCCGGTCGATCACTCCGCGCAATGTCACGCCGCCTAGCTGCGTCTCGAGTCTCAACTCAGTGGCGATTGCGTTCACGCTCGCCGGATCTTCCGCTTCGAAGTCGCGCAGCACCAGGGTGCGCATCTCCCGGTATAGCGAGTCAAGGTTCGTGGATGTGCCTTCGAGGCTGTGCAGCGTGCCTTCGGCAATTGCTTCGGCCCACACCTCGTCGGCGAGCTCCAACGCGGCATCACGGGTGCGGCCCTCGCCGTCGTACCGAAAATAAAGCCTGTCCAGGACGGTGTGAGCGAGAGTGCCCCTAAGCGTCCAGGGAGTGATGGGTTGGGGGATCTTGTCGATGACCGACAAGCGAAAAGCAAGTCCACACTCTTTAAAGGAACTAACCTTCGACGCGGTAATCGAGCCCGGTACCTGTAAACCCATATCAATCAGCCAGCAGTCACTCTTTGTTGACTGGATTTTATCAGGCCTGCGCTTCTGGCCGGTTTCGGCGCCTTAGCCGCTAGCCGAGGAATGCCTCGGCCATCCTTGCAAC
>JAJYPE010000107.1 GCA_021795585.1 Actinomycetes bacterium
GTTCATCTTCGCAACCTCCTCGGCCACCGTGCCGCGTATCTGCGTGATCGTCCGCAAGTCCTACGGGGCCGGGATCTACGCCATGTCGGGCCCCGCCTATGACCCCGACGTCACCCTGGCGCTGCCGTCCGCAGAGATCGCGGTGATGGGCCCGGAGGCGGCGATCAACGCCGTCTACCTGAATCGCCTGGCCGGCATCGAGGACCCCGAGGAGCGAAAGGCGGTAACCGAGCGCCTGCGCAACGAATACCGCGATAGCTACGACATCTACCGCCTGGCGGGCGAAATGGTCGTGGACGAGCTGGTCCTCCCCTCGGACCTGCGGAGGCAGCTGGCCCATTATCTGGACCTCTACAAGGACAAGGAAGTTCCGAGGCCGCCGAGGCGCCACGGCACCATCATCTGAAGGTCTTGTCAGCCGGTGGCGGATCCGTTGGCTTTTTCGCTCGAATCGCCGGCGGAATCTCCTGATGGCGGCACCGCCTCATGCCTCTTGCTCACCGAAATGACCAGCGGTCCTATGGTGCCCTGCGCCGCCCTCGCGGCGTTGGGATCGCCACCGAACCCACGGAGAATGATGGCGGCAACCACCGCTAGCAGCGCTCCCACAAGTGGACCGGCCATGTAGACCCAGATGTGGGAATAGTTGCCGAGGATCAGGTCCGGGCTCAAGCTTCGCACCGGATTCATGGAAGCACCGCTTATCGGCGATGAAAACAGGCCGGCCAGGATGATGAAGCCCCCCACCGCCAGGGCAGAGAGCGGACCCACGTTTTGCGCGCCCGAGGAGGTGCCCAGGATGGTGCTCACCAGGCCCAAAGTGAGCAAGGCCTCAATAGCCGCTGCCTGCATGTCGCTGACGCCCGCCCCGGGCACGGTCATCCCGAGTTCGCCGGCCCTTCCGAACAGAGCGTAGAGAAATAGGCAGGCCAATGCACCACCGGCCACTTGTGCAACCAGGTAGCCGGGCACGCGCCTCCACGGAAACTCGCGGCGGAGTGCAAAAGCGATGCTGACCACGGGATTGAGGTGTGCGCCCGACACCGCGCCCATGAAGAGGATGACCGCCATCACCAAGAGGCCGGGAGCCGACACCGCCGCCACGCGTCCGATGGCGCCGTGAGCCACCGAATTGATGACCCCGCCACCGGCACCCACCACCACCAGGAGAAAAGTACCGAAGAGTTCGGAGAAGAGGCGGCGAGGCTCATAGCGCAGGTTCCAGAATTCGCGCTCCCAAACGGTCCAGTTCCGCTCGAACGGATACCTGCCTTCCCCGTTGGTGAGCTGAGGTGGCAGTCCGCCCTCAACCTGACTGCTCATGCGATCCCTCCGTGCCCGGCGCTACCGCGCGTTGTCCTGCGGAAGCCTGATGCAATTATTGCGCAACCAGCCCGCGCCTGCGCAGACTTGCTCAAAGGCGAGAGACGGCCGGGGGGTCAGGGTGGGATCCACCCGGAGAAAGGTGGGCCTAGACCAGGCCTAGAACCATAGAGCAAACCGGCCAGGCGTACCAGCCGGCCCGCTGCTGCTCCATCTTGGCAGCGAGATCCTGGGTGGAGGGAGACGCGTTGGAGGGAAGGCCGGTAAATCCAAGGCCGAGCCAGGTCTGAAGTGCGAACTGGTAGGCACCGTAGTACCCGTTGCCGGTGTTGGTCGCGTAGTTTCCGCTTGACTCGCACTGCCGCAAGGCGGCGAAGGCTGCGGAGCTCGGAGGGGCCGGCATCCCGCCCCAGTTGCCCACTCCCGCAGAACCGTTCGCCACGCTGCGAATGCCCGACGAGGATGGGGTCCCCTGGGGGCGGGTGACAGGAGGGGGAGCGAAAACCGGGCGGCTGCGCTCCAGCTGCAGGGCCAGCTCTTGCTGGACCAACGTCGCTATCTGGCCGTTGACCGAGGAGAGTGAGCTCTGCTCCTGCGACACAAGCGAATCGAGCGAAGACTGGCTGGCGCTTATGCGATCCTGGGCCTGCTGAGCGGCGTCCTGGGCCGCCAGCGCCGCCTGTGCCGCCTGGTTCTCGGCGACCATGGATCGCTGGTAGTTGTATATCGCCGAGTTGACGTCGAGGCCCATCACCTTCTCGTACTCCATCCTGGCCACGAGTTCCGACGAGTTTGAGGCAAGCGTCCAGGCCAGCGCGGATGCGTTAGAACCCTGGGTGAACTCCTCCAGGGCGATCTGGGTCAGCATCTTCTTGGCATCCGCCAGCCGCGCCTGGTCGGCAGTCAGACGGCGCTCGGACGCTTGCACGCGCACGCCGGCGTCGATGAGCTGCGCCCTGGCCCCGGTGGCCTCGACCGCGTACTGGTGAATCTGCCTGCTCTGGGAAGCTATCTGGTCGGTGAGGCTTTGGGCTTGGGCCTGAAGTTGGGAACGCGACTGGGAAGCTCCGGCCCGAGGCGAAGCGACGAGTATCAGGCCGGCAATCGATCCGGCCATTATGACGGGGAGAATTTTAGAAAGCCGGCCAAAGCGGCCGACGGAAAGACGGCTCATTCATTCCTCATGAATCAAGTCGGCTTCCGTTCAAGCCGACCGAACCCTACGCGCTACCACACCGAGTGACCCATACCCAGGAGAGCGCCGGACATCAAGGTTACCGCGAATCCGACCGCCCGCGTTGCACTTAGCCACGAAAATCAGTGCTGACCAGCTGTTTCGTAATTCGAACCAGAGCTCAAGCGGCGCTTCCCCGCACGCCCGCCTCCAGCACGGAGCCGAGATACGCAAGATCCACAAAGGTACCGCAAAGGGGCGGGCCCGATAGCACACGCGACGGCAGCCCTGGATCGCCTAGGCGGTCGACCACCGCCACTGCCTGGCTGAAGTCCTCGCCCGCCGTATACGAACTCGGGGTGACAAGCACGGGAATCCCGGCACCGACGGCGGAGAGCAACCCGTTGCGCGAGTCCTCGATGGCCACCACCCGCCCGGCGCCGCAGTCGAGCCGCTCCAAGGCCAGAAGATAGATATCCGGCGCGGGCTTCTTCGCCTTGACCATGTATGCGACGGCCACCACCGGCACCAGCCTTTCCCACCCGGGGCCAAGGGTTGCCGTGAACAGGGCATCCACATTGGCCTTGGTGGTGGTTGTGGCCACGCCTACGCGGACTCCGGCGTCGGCAGCGGACCTGATCAGCCGCTCGACCCCATCGCGCAGGACCAGCCCGCCTTCGAAGACCTCTCGCTCGTAAAGGCTTGTCTTATGCCGATGCAGGGCGGCAATGGTGTTTGCATCCAGCTCCGGGGTTGCTCCGTAGGCGGAGATGTAGTGTGAGAGCCTCTCCTTGCCCCCGGTTACCGCGAGGAGCCGACCATAGAGCTCACTGTTCCACGACCAAGGCAGGTCGAAGTCGTGGAACGCCTGGTTGAAGGCGCGCCTATGCGCCTCCTCCGTCTCGGCCAGCGTCCCGTCGACATCGAAGAGTAGCGCCCCTGGGGCGTCTCGGTCTTGCATCCGCCCAGAGTAGCAGGACTTCGCGCGGGGCCCTCTAGCGCCCCAGACTCTCGGCCTGGCCGGAGAACTTCACCCTGAGATCGCGCTTCAAGATCTTGCCGGTCGCATTGCGCGGAAGCTCGGCGATGAACTCGACCCTGGCGGGGGCCTTGAAGTGCGCCATGTTCGCGCGCGCGTACTCGATGATCTCCTGCTCGGTAGGGCTCTCCCCCGGCTTGGGAACCACCACCGCCATGACCTTTTCCCCCCAGCGCTCGTCCTGGGCTCCGATGACGGCCACATCTGCTACCTGCGGGTGGCGGAAGAGCACCTGCTCCACTTCGATGGGATAGACGTTCTCGCCCCCGGTAATGATCATGTCCTTCTTCCGATCCACCAGGGTGATGAAGCCTTCGGCGTCCATGCGCCCGAGGTCTCCCGTGTGAAACCAACCGTTCCGGAAGGCCTCAGCGGTCGCGGCGGGTAGCCCCCAGTATCCCTCGAAGATGTTCGGGCCCTGCAGCACCAGCTCGCCGACCTGGTCGACCGGCATGTCCCTGTCCTGGTCGTCAACAATGCGCGCATCCACGTGCATTGCCACCCTGCCGATGGAGCCAGCCCTGGCGGGCAGGTCTTCCGCGGCTAGTACCGAGACGAGAGGAGCGGTCTCGGTCATCCCGAAGCCTTCCTGGAACGTGACTCCCTTGTCCTGCATGAACTCGATCACGGTGATGGGGCAAGGGGCCCCACCCGAGACCCCGAAGCGCAGGTCGGAGAGGTCGTAGGATTCGAAATCCTTCACTTGGGTGAGCGCGGCCCACATCGCCGGCACCAGGAACATCCCCGTCGCCCGCTCCGAAGCCATCAGCGCCAGCGTCTCGGTCGGCACAAACACGTCCTGGATATAGTTGGCACCGCCCACGTAGAAGAGCGGGAGTGTGAAGACCCCCAGCCCACCTATGTGAAACATGGGAGCCGCCGTTACGGTGCGGTCACGATATGAGATGCCAGGCGCCCTGCCAAGCATGTTTACCGCGTTCCATGTCATGTTGCCGTGGCTCAGCATCGCCCCCTTGGGGCGTCCGGTGGTACCCGAGGTGTACATGAGCACCGCTATGTCATCCAGCCCAACGGCCTCGTCCCGCACCTCGTCGCGCCCTCCGGCGACCAGCTCCTCGTAGGGAGCCACGCCCGGGGACAGAACGCCCGCGTGGCCCACCACCCAGCGCCTGCGAACCCTCACGCCCTCCATGGACACGGCCTCGGCGGCGACCGGCTCCAGCTTGTCGCTGACGACGAGAAGCGCTGAACCCGAGTCCGCCAACAGGTATGCGACCTCCGCCGCTGTCAGCCGGAAATTCATCGGCACCGCGATCGCGCCCAGCTTGGCACAGCCGAAGAGCACCTCCATGAACTCGACCGAGTTGAGCATCAGCATCGCAACCCGGTCACCCTGGCGCACTCCGTCCCGGTACAGGGAGTCGGCTATCCGGTTGGTGCGGCTGTCGAACTCTCCATAGGTGAGCCTGATGTGCTTCGAGTAAAGAGCCAGGTTGTCCGGCTCGAGCAGCGCCCGCCTCATCGCCCAACGTCCCATTCCCTGGTCGCGCACTTTTTTCCCCCTCACGGCCATTCCTGTGGCAATAGCATGATGCTATCGAATCCCGAGGTGGCGGGCATGCCACGGGCCATTTCCGGATCGGCGGCCCTGGATGGAGGCGACGTGAGCGTTTGGGAGACAACTGAGCGGAAGCTGCTCGAGCGCACGGTGGCGGACTTCACCGAGCGGGAACTCGTCCCCCACCTTGGGGAGTGGGAGGCTCAAGGCCTGGTGCCAAGAGAGGTCCACAAAAGGGCGGCTGGGCTCGGCCTCCTCGAGATCGGATTCCCCGCCTCGGTGGGAGGATCGGGTGACATCATCGATGCACTCACGGTTTCGGAGGCGATCATCGGTTCGGGCGGCTCCACCGGCCTTTGCGCCGCCATGTTCACCCACGGAATCGCCCTTCCTCACATCGTGCACGCCGGCGACCCCAGACAGGTGGAGCGATATGTTCGCCCCACGCTGGCCGGGGAAAAGATCGGCTCGCTGGCCATCACTGAGCCTGACGCCGGTTCGGATGTGGCTTCGATCGCCACCACCGCCCGCCTCGAAGGCGACCACTACGTGGTCAACGGCTCCAAGACCTACATCACCTCAGGGTTCCGGGCCGATTTCGTGGTGGCGGCGGTCAGGACCGGCGGGCCAGGGCATCGCGGGGTGTCACTGCTCATCATCGACAAGGACAGCGAAGGGTTCACGGTCACGCGCAGGCTGGACAAGATGGGTTGGCTCTGCTCCGACACCGCGGAACTCTCGTTCTCGGAGGTGGTGGTTCCCGCGGACAACCTGGTTGGCGAAGAGGGCACCGGCTTCAGGCAGATAATGGAGAACTTCGAGACCGAGCGGCTCACCATGGCCGCCCAGGCCGCGGCTTCGGCACGCCGCTGCCTTGCCCTCACGATGGAGTGGGTCTCCGTCCGGGAGAGCTTCGGAGCCAAGCTGGCCAGCCATCAGGTGGTCCGGCACAAGGTGGCCGAAATGGCCCGACAGGCCGCGGTGGCAACCACCTTCGTGCACCAGGTGGTCGAGGATTACGCTTCCGGCGAGGCCGACCGTGCCAGGATCGCCATGGCCAAGAACACAGCTGTCTACGCCCTCGATTTCGTCTCCCAGGAAGCGGTCCAGCTGCACGGAGGCGCAGGGTTCATGCGTGGGACCGAGGTCGAGCGCCACTATCGCGACGCTCGCGTGATGGGAATCGGGGGCGGGACCAACGAGATAATGAACGAGATCATCTCCAGGATGCTCGGCCTATGAAGCAACTTGGTTGCGGAGTCTGAACCACGAGCCGATCGGGTCCAGGACTACGACCCGGCTCGGCAATCATTCTTCGAAGAGCCCGCGTGGCCGACATGAATGTCCATACGGGGAACAACGGCAGCACTCCGGTTCCGGGCCCGGCCGTCAGGCCGGTAATGGACCTCTAGGTGGTGGTTGGCTACATTCAAGAGATCCCGGAAGCGATCGAGCGCCTCGAATTACGGGACCATCCGAGCGCCAACCCCAAGGACGTTGCCTGCGCGGGCAGAAGCACGCCTGGCACCCGGCCGGGCGAACCGATCGCGCCGGCTTCACCGACCCCAAGTGTGTCTGATCGGCGGAATCCTCGGCGCATCAGGCGGGGCGCCGCCGGGCAAGGCCGGCCGCGCAATTGCGCCACGGCCTGACGCGGCCTCCGCACGGATCTAGTGTTCGTTGCGAAAGCGATACTCCCAGGAGGCGAAAATGTCCGAGCTGCGCCCCTCACCGAACTCGACGCACGAGG
>JAJYPE010000108.1 GCA_021795585.1 Actinomycetes bacterium
CTGCGACGGCGCGAGTACCGCGAATACCGCAAGTAGCACATAGGCGGCGACCTTCGCCCACTTTGGCGCTCGCCGCCAGCGAGAAGAGACACGCGAGCCCGCCCTGCGGACAGGCGCCAATGCCCCGGTTATCCCCTGGCCGAGCTTGTTGGAAGTCATCGCCACCGGTTCGCCCTCCCCTCGCTCACGCCCGGGCCCGTTGCAGGCTCTCGCCGAGAATGCCGGTGGGCCGGAAGAGAAGCACCAGTACCAGGACGCTGAACGCGACAACGTCGATCCATTGCGCGCTGAATATCGCACCGCCAAAGGTCTCGATCAGCCCCAGGGCGAAGCCGCCCACGAGCGCCCCTCGAATATTGCCTATCCCGCCCAGCACCGCCGCAGTAAAGCCCTTGATGCCGATTACAAAACCGATGTTGTATTGGGTCACCTCGTAAAAGGTTCCATACAGCATCGCCGCAACACCGGCCATGATCCCCCCGAGAAGGAAGGTCAGCGTGATCACCCGGTCGATGTTCACTCCCATCAGCATCGCCGTCGACGCGTCCTGCGCAACGGCGCGAATGCCCCTTCCAAGGCGCGTGCCGTTCACGAAGCGATCAAGGATGAACATCATCACCAGCGCGGATACCACCACCAGAACCATGTCGGAGCGGACTTCGGCGTTTCCAATGTGGAACAGCACGTTCTTTTGCAGTATCCGTGGAAACGGGATCAGATCACGTCCGTATCGAAGAGCAAAAACCTCTTGCAAAAAGAACGACATGCCGATTGCCGAGATGAGGTTGGCCAGCGAGGACGAGTTGCGTTTGCGCAGAGGGCGGTAGGCGACATATTCGACTCCGACAGCCACCAAGCCGGATGCGGCCATCGCAGCAATGGTTATTGCCGCGAACACGGCAATACCCTCCAGTCCGCCCGGCGCGTAGCTGATGCGCAACGCGTGCAGGGTGAAGAGGCTCGCGAAGGTACCCACCATAAAGACTTCCGAGTGGGCGAAGTTGATCAGACGCAAGACACCGTAGACAAGTGTGTACCCAAGGGCCATGAGCGCGTAGATGGCTCCCGTGGTGGTGCCGTCAATTATCGACGGCCAAATTTGGCTCACGAAATTGTGCAACGCATCTCCCAATCGGTGCGGATCCGGGGCCGCGACACTGAGCGCAAAGCAACGCCACTGAAATGGAAGAGGAGCGCCACCACCCGAATCGTGGATGGAGACGCCCCTCCCGTCATTGCTCGACCGCCGGCGGAATCAACCGACCAGCTTGCTCACCAGGCCGAGGGACTTGAACGTCGTCCCGTCGGTCTGGTACACGTATATCCCGCCACCCTTGATGTCACCGGTCGACGTGAAGGTGATCGTCTTCGTGATGCCGGCATAGCTATGCGTGTTGATGTAGTTGTTGATCGCAACCGAGTTCGTGTTGCCGGCCCTGATCGCCGCCAGGATGACATTCGCAGCGTCATATCCTTCTGCCGAATAAGTGCCGGGTGCGGCGTTAAACGCCGTCTGATACGACTTGACGAATGCGGCGCCCGCCGGACTGCCGGAGACGTCGCCGCAGGCGCACGTGGCATAGGTATTCACCGACTCCGCGGTCCCGGCAGTGGAGATCAGCTTTGGATCGAGCGAGCCGTCATCGGAGATGAACGCTCCCCTGAATCCGGCGTCTCGCAGCTGCTTCAGCAGGCGTCCCGCGGCGTCGTAATAGCCGCCGTAATAAACAGCCGTCGCACCCGACGACTGAATCGCGTTCACGGTCGATGAATAGTCGGGCGAGTTGGGATCAACGGACTGCGAAGTGACCACCTGACCCCCCAGCGTTGGGATGGTCTGGCGAACGATATTCGCAATGCCCTGGCCGTACGCGCTCTGATCATCGATCACGGCGACCTTTTTGTCACCAAGCTTCTTGACGATGAACTCGGCGCCGGCTGGACCCTGCGCGTTATCGTTGCCAACGATGCGGTGCCAGAACTTCCAACCCTTGGTGGCCAAAGCGGGATTGGTCGCCGACGGTGTAACGCTGACGATCTGACCCTGCTCGAGAATTGGATCCGCCACCAGGGACTCGCCGGAGAAGGCGGGACCGACAATAGCAACGAGCTTGTCGCTGATGGCCTTCTGCGCCAGCTGAGGCGCCTGCGACGGATCGCCTTGGGAGTCCAGATTCACGAGACTTACCTTGGTAGATGCGTTGGCGTTGTACTGCTGTACCGCCAACTTCGCACCGTCGTCGATGTTGATCCCCAGCTGGGCATTAGGACCGGTCAAGGCCCCAAAAAAGCCGACCTTTACACTGCTGGGCGCGCTTGTCGTTGCCGTCGAACTCCCGGATCCAGAGGATCCGCAGGCGGCGGCAATAAGACCTCCGGCTGCCAAAACCAACGGAAGTGCGCCCTTGCGCATCTTCGAGTTTGCCATTTTTGCATTACCCCTGCTAAATGTCCGCACGCAGACGGCCCGAGCCGCACCGCTGAATGAAATATAGCAGTCTCTG
Organism: Actinomycetes bacterium; assembly: GCA_021795585.1. Classification (GTDB taxonomy): domain Bacteria; phylum Actinomycetota; class Acidimicrobiia; order Acidimicrobiales; family Acidimicrobiaceae; genus Acidithrix. Next base: position 2,505 of record JAJYPE010000108.1, read on the forward strand.
TTTTTGAAATGCCAGATAATTATGGAGCGCCGATTGTGGACCAGATCGCCAGCGTCTACTCCGAAATTTGCATTTCTAAGGCTCGGCTCTTGCGCCCAAGACATCATATTCGCAACGATTCAAGCCACACAAATACCTTTATTACCGCGTGGCAGCGGAACGCTGAAGCGTCTGCTGAACATCCGCCGCGCGTGCCTAAAGACCCGTCCTCCACACGAGTGCACGAGCCTACCCGGCTTGCAACCACCAGTTCTGAAGGGTCTAACCGCGGGTCGCGGTCCTTTCGGCGGCCCGGGTCAGCGTAGGACATGCGTGCGATCGGCGGGCGGCTACCGATGACTCCGCATGCGTGGACTTGCCGCCAGGACACCATTTCACGCCAGTCAAGACCTCGAGAAGCGGGATTTCCATTTCATTCCATTAGAGATTGGCCCCGTTTTACCGGAGCTCTGCTCTTGTCCGTTGTAGCGGCACCTGTGGCGTCAGAAAGATGCCCTGCTCGCACAAAGACTCGAGTCAGCCTCGCCCTTGAGACGAAAACCCGCTAAACGTGGCGAATAATTTGTAACCGACAGCCGCTTAACCGGCCCATCGGAAGGGCCCTCACGGGTACTTCGGTGCAGGATATGGACCCATTCCGCCTGCAATCCGGCGATGATCTTGATTGCGGTGCCCGCGGCACCTTTCCGTTTCGTGGCAGGTCCGTACTCTGGTCCGCCACGGCACTCTGCCAAATTCCCTGTAGTCCCCTATGGGCACGACACCTGCGGAGCCACTTAGGCGGTAAGCGAACCATGCCCACAAGTCGGGTATTGCGGGATCCGCATCTGCCGAACCGGTCCGGCCGTTCAGCTACTTCGAGGACGCCTTCCGCGGCGACCACGCGCGAACCACGGCGGCCGTGGGCATTGGAGTCGAGGTTGCGGGGAGAATTTTGGAGCGGGTGACGGGAATCGAACCCGCACCACCAGCTTGGAAGGCTGGAGCTCTACCATTGAGCTACACCCGCGCGTCACCAGATACTAGCCGGTCGGCCAGCTGGAACCCTCGAGCCGGGTAACCCGAAGCTGGTCGGGGAGGGGGGATTTGAACCCCCGACCCCCTGGTCCCAAACCAGGTGCGCTGCCGCTGCGCCACTCCCCGAATGACTAAAAGCTTAGCGACGCACTAAACGAGACGCTTGTCCGCGGACCGGAAGCGGCGCAAGAAGAATCTCGCGATCCAGATCACCGCGACCACCGCGATTAGGTATCCGGCGTACTTGATGTAAGAGGCGACGCTCGTGTAGTTCGAGCCAACCGCATACCCCACGAAGGCAAGGGCCGCCGACCAGGGAAGGGCCCCGATGAAGGTGAAAATGCCAAAGCGGGCTGGCGGCATCTCCGCCACCCCCGCGGGAAGCGAAATGAATGTGCGGATCACCGGCAACAATCGGCCCAGCAGAACCGCGGCCTCGCCTCTGCGCGCGAACCAGCGTTCGGCCTTGTGGATGTCCTCCTCCCGGATTCGCACGTACTTTCCGAAGTGCAGAACGAGGGCGCGGCCTCCGGTGCGGCCGATCAGCCATGCGATGTAGCTGCCAAAGAGGTTGCCGAAGGTTCCTGCAAGGATCGCCGCCGCGAGGTTCATCTTTCCAAGACCGGCAAGAACTCCGGCGAATGGCATGACGATCTCGGACGGCACAGGAATTAGCGCCGACTCGAGGGTCATCAGCACGAAGACCGCAAGCAGGCCGTATGAGGAGATGAAGGTTTCCACGCGATCACACTACTAGGAGGCCTGTCAGCAGCGCTCTAATATCTGGTCAAGGCCCATCAACGACTCCAGTTGCGGCCGATCGGCAAGAGTCAGGAAGAAATTCTCCCGCTGGTGTTGGCTAACGCCCGGCAGGTTCAACCGCTCGCAGGAGCCAAGTAGGTCGCGAAGGCTGATTAGGCGGAGACGAGAGCCCGAAGTGCTGAGCACCCCCAGGGCCTGCGGGAGCACTTCGGCAAAATAGCGCGCTCCTCCTGTCCCGTTGAGGCCCAACGCCAGGGTCCTGAAACGAGCATCCAGCCGGCATAGTTCGGGGGGTCCCTCCAGGTGGCGGGCTACACGTGAAGCGGCATCGCCAAAGTCGCCAGGCCCGACGCATTCGCCCGCGAGCTGCCGCAGAGTCGGCGTATCATGGGTGCCAAACGAGACTGCCGATGCCGCGGGGTACCCGCTGGAGGGTTCTGACTCGAAACACAGCACCTTGCTCAAAAGGAGCCCCGCCTCTCCAAGAGCCTCCCTCAGGCCATCTGGAACCACGCCTAAGTCCTCCGCCACGAGTGTCAATGCATGGGAGGCGGCGAGTCTCGCCAAGCTCGCCAAAGTATCATCGCGCGGCTGCGAAACGAAAGTCGTCCCACGCGGCCCTTCCGTGTCCACGGTGGTAACGCAAAGGCGTTGGAGGCCAATTGCGTGGTCGATGCGAAAACCCGTGGCGACATGAGCAAACACTTCGATCGACCCAGTCAGCGGAAAGCGCCCGCGCTCCCCGGGAAGCGCTCCCAAGTCGAAGCCGACCAGCCCCCAGGACTGGCCCTCCCTATTGAACTCATCCGGCGGCGCTCCCAGCTCGCCACCTGGGAGCGCCCATTCCGCAAGCGCCGTCGCGTCCACGCCGCCGGGCACAACGCCCACAGGGATGTCGAGACCGATGGGGAGTCTCCCGTTTGCCCTGCGGATCAATCCGTGCGCCAGCGCCTGGGAGGCGACCACCGTCTCGCGCACCTCTTTGCGGTCACCACCGCTTTCGCCTACGAGCCGCAGGTAGACCTCGCCTGCCAAGTCGATCTGCGACGGCAATAACAAGCCCTGGATGCGCTCGGCCGCCTCTGCGTCGAAGTCAGGGTGATTCCGGATGGCCTGGGCACCGGCACGTAGGTACGCATTGGCCCGGGCCGAGCGCTGCGCGCGTACGCGCTCGTGAATCGTCGCGCCACTGGCGCGTTCTTCGCCAAGTTGGGGCAGATACAGGGGATCGATGATGAAGCGCGACTCGGGGCTGTATGGCCCTACCGGAGAGCCGGCGGGCATAAGCACCAGCGGACCCAACCACAATGAGGAGAAGCCGATCGCCGCCGACCAAGCCGCGAGACCCGGGAGCAACGAGAGATCCGCAACCGGCATGCGGTGCGCCCCGGGGAGTTCGGAAAGGAAAAGTGAGAGGCCAAGACCCTGCATCTCAACCGCCCCCAGGCCCAGCGACATCGCCGGCCTGCGAAGCCGAACCGCTCCGGCGCCCTACAATTCGATGGCGATGACCAAGTTCAGAGCCCTTAATACCGAGACATTCTACGCTTCGGACGGTGTCCCTCTCCTGCTGGAAGACTTCGGGGGGACCGGAGACAACCTCCTGTTCGTGCATGCGACCGGCTTCAACGCGCGTATGTACCTCCCTATCGCCACCGAACTGCGCCACCGCTTCCACTGCTGGGGCCTGAATGCCCGCTTCCACGGAGGCTCGGGGGGCAACTTCCCGGCGGACTTGCCTTGGCGCGTACTCGGGTTTGACGTGGCCGAGACGACGCGGCATCTCGGAGGCCAGGCCTGGCACGGCTTCGGTCACTCCTACGGCGGGGCCGCATTGCTTCTTGCGGAGCAGGAGAACCCGGGGCTCTTCACTTCGCTCTTCTTGTACGAGCCGGTTGTGATCGGCCCCGCGCAGCCCGAGCCGGATGGGGAAGCCGGTCTGGCGGTCCTTACTCGCAAGCGCCGCCAGACCTTCACAACGCGCGCAGAGGCAGCTGCAAACTTCTCGTCCAAACCCCCAATGAGCAGATTCGATCCCCGAGCCATCGATCTCTACCTGGAGACGGGATGGAAGCGCGGCTTCGACGGCCACATACACCTGACCTGCCCACGCGAGGTCGAGGCAGAGGTTTACACCCAGGCGATTTGCCATGATGCCTGGGACAGGATGGACAGGCTGAAAGCGCGCTCCCTGCTGGTCGCAGGAGGGCACACGGATGCCTTTAGTCTCGAGCACATCGCGCAGCTCGCTGCCAGGAGCCCCATGGCACAAGCGGCCTCTGCCGAGGGGCTGGGGCACTTCGGCCCGTTCGAGGCTCCCGGCCAGGTTGCAAGGATGGCCGAGGCATTCCTCGGCTAGCGGCTAAGCCTGAATCCACCGACCGAGCTCTGGCCGGTTGGCCCCAGGACCTGGCGCGGCCACGGCAGTTCTTCTGACCTCGCCGCGGCGGGAATTCAACTCCAGCTTGAGGTTCTGACCCAAAGCGGGGCAGCCTCGGCCAGGGCCGGGGTGGGATC
>JAJYPE010000109.1 GCA_021795585.1 Actinomycetes bacterium
GTGGCCCCCGATGGCGCCCGCCAGGCTCATCCAGCCCCGAGCCAACTCCTCCGTCACTTGCGCGAAGGCGGCCATGGAGAGGTCGATCCCTCCATGGGCCCGCGGGGCCAGGAGCCCGAAGAAGCCCAGCTCCTTCATCTCCTCGATGAGGGGTTCGGGGTAGGTGTCGCTCTCGTCGTAGCTGCGCACCTGTGGCTTGACGCGCTGATCCACGAACTGCCGGACCAGGGCGATTATCTCGGACTCGTCGTCACTGACGCTCATGTGTATCCCTCCGACGGTCAGCTGCACCCCGGCGTGGGCGGTGCAAAGCGGATGCGCGATCCCGGCCGGATGCCGCCGCGCCCCGCCGGGGCGTTAGGGCATCCGGGGCCGGAACCATCGCCATCAAACATTTTCTCTCGCCTGGCGCGGCCGCGCGGGGTGCAAAGGTAATCGATCCGAACCAGGCGCAGCCGTCCGGCTTTGTCCGCGATCCGAGGACGTAGGCAACGCGGGCCCGCGCCGGCGAGCCGGAGAAGTTCCCGACGATCACTCCCCGGTGAACGTTGCCTTGCCCGGCCCGCTCTCCAGGAAGGACTTGACGCCGATCTCGGCGTCCTTGGTCGAGAAGACTTCGGCGAAGAGGCGTAGCTCCAGGTTCAGGCCGTGGGAGAGGTTGTCGGCCAGGCCGAGATCGATGGCCCGCTTGGCCAGGCCAAGGGCGGCGGATGGCCCCTTGGCGAACTCGGCCGCCCAGGCGTGGGCTTCCTCGAAAAGGCTTTCCCTACTCTCGGTGACCCTGTCCACCAGGCCAATGGCGCGGGCCTCCTCGACGGCCACCTGGCGTCCGGAGAAGATCAGCTCCTTGGCGCGGGCGGCTCCGACCAGACGCGGAAGGCGCTGGGTGCCACCCCCGCCGGGAATGATCCCGAGCAGGATCTCCGGCTGTCCGAGCTTGGCCTCAGGAGAGGCGATGCGGAAGTCGCAGGAGAGAGCCAGCTCGCAGCCTCCACCGAGCGCGTATCCCGCGATTGCGGCGATGGTGGGGCGGGGGATCTGGGCGATGGTGTCGAGGGCCTTGTGGAAGAGCCCGCCGATCTTGAGCGCCTCGACCGGACCGCCGAAGCGGCTTATGTCGGCGCCCGCGGCGAAGATCTTCTCACCTCCCCAGATGACGACCGCACCGGCGGGATGGCGGCGCAGATCGTCGGCCACCTCATAGAGCTCTTCCAGCAGTTCGGGCGAGAGGGCATTGGCCTTGGGCCGATCCAGGCGCACCACCGCCACGTTCTCCGAGGTGGTCTCGACCTTCACGAACTCATTGGCCATCGCTGCTCTCCTCTCGCGGCTACGCTCGCCGATGCTACTCCCGCGGCCGGGCAAGCGCCAAGATTCAGAGGCGCCCGATCAGCCGGTTGGCGATGGTTCGCGGATCCAGCCGGCCCTCGTTCATCTCCGCGACCGCGGCCGAGAACTCCTCGCCGGCCATCAGGGACTCGACCTTTCGCGCGAGCATGGCCTGGGCCAGCCGGGAGAGTTCCTTGGCCAGGCGTGCCTGGCGGCGCCTCGCGGCCAACCCGGAGGATTCGGCGAAGGCGTGGTGGGCGAAGACGGCTTCGATGACCTCCTCGGCTCCCTTCCCGTCCTGGGCGACGGTCTCCAGGATGGGTGGGCGCCAGGGCCCGGGCTCGGACATGTCGAGCATCGACTCGAGGTCGCGGCGGGTCTCCCGGACTCCCGGACGATCGGCCTTATTGATCACGAAGACGTCGGCTATCTCCATCAGCCCGGCCTTGTTGGCCTGGACCGCATCCCCCCAGCCCGGGTTGACGACCACCACCGTGGTGTCGGCTTCCTCTGCGATCTCGACCTCTACCTGGCCAACGCCCACCGTCTCGATGAAGATGGTGGGGAAGCCCATCGCCGCCAGCATGCGCGACGTCTCGGGCACGGCCACGGAGAGGCCGCCCAGATGGCCACGGGTGGCCATGGAACGGATGTAGACGCCCGGATCGAGGGCGTGGTCCTGCATGCGCACCCGGTCTCCCAGGATGGCGCCGCCGGTGAAGGGGGAGGAGGGGTCGATGGCTAGCACGGCCGCCTCCTGGCCGCGCCTGCGCATGACCTCCACCAATGAGTTGGTCAGCGTCGACTTGCCCGCTCCGGGAGCTCCGGTCAACCCGACGGTGAAGGCCTGGTGTGAGTGCGAAAAGGCCATTCGGGAGAGCTCGGCGCCTGCCTCGCTACCTCTCTCCACCAGCGATATGATCCGGGCCAGCGCCGCTCTGTCGCCGCCGGTGGCGGCCTCGAAGAGCTGGCCGGGGTCGGTCGTTCTCAAGTGGATGGCACCTCGCTCCTTGGCTACCGGATCGCCGGGCACCCAAGTCTAGCTTTGCACCGCCTCGACGGAAAAGCCCGGCTCAGCGGGCCTCGCAGGCGCGCTCCACTTTGCCGCCCAGGGCCGAGAGGCGCTGCGGTAGGTCAACGTATCCGCGATCGATGTGGCCGGTGCCGTAGACCCGGCTTTCCCCTTCTGCAGCCAGGGCCGCCACCACCAGCGCCGCACCCGCGCGTATGTCGGTCGCCTTGACCGGCGCCCCCTGCAGGCGGGGCACCCCGCGGATGGCCACGTGGTGGCCATGGGTCGCCATGTTCGCGCCCAGGCGTCTCAGCTCGTCCACGTACTTGAAGCGCCCCGCGAAGATGTTCTCGGTGACGATCGCGTCCCCGTCGGCAGTGGAAAGCACTGCCACCAGGATGGGCAGGAAGTCGGTGGCGATGCCGGGGTAGGGGAGTGAGGAGATGCTCGCGGCCCGAAGCCGCTCGTCGCTTTTGGCCACCAGGCCGGCCGCGTCAGGATGGATTTGGAGGCCCAGCTCCCCCAGCTTGCGCAGCAGCATCTCCATGTGCTCCGCTCTGGCACCGCGCAGGAGAACTTCTCCCTGGTTCATGCCCACCGCTCCCAGAGCGGTGGAGGCGTCGATGCGGTCGGGGATGATCGTGTGTTGAGCGGGGCGCAGTTCGGGCACTCCCTCGACGGTGAGGGTGGAGGTTCCCATGCCGGAGATGCGTCCACCCATGGAGTTCAGCATGTTGGCCAGGTCGGAGACCTCGGGCTCGCGCGCGCAGTTGGAGATGATGGTGGTGCCTTCCGCCAGCACCGCTGCCATCAGCACGTTGTCGGTGCCGGTGTGGGAGGGGAACTCGAGCGCGATGTTGGTTCCACGCAGCCGGGCGGCCTTGCCCTCCACATACCCGTGGGAGGTCGTGAAGGCCGCGCCGAGCTCGGCGATGGCCGCGAGGTGCATGTCGATGGGGCGATGCCCGAAGTCGTCGCCACCGGGCATGGAGATGGTGGCGTTCCCCAGGCGCGCGATCAGCGGGCCCAGCACGGTGACGGAGGCCCTGATCTTCTCCACCAGGTCGTAATCCGCAAAAGGCTTTATCTCCGACGCCGAGGGGGTGACCACGACCAGATGGTCCTCGCCATCCCATTGGCTGGAGATCCCCATGGAGGCCAGCAGCTCGGCCATGATGTCGACGTCCACGATGCGGGGGACGTTGTGGAGGTGGTGCTCGCCGGAGGCGAGGATGGTGGCGGCCATCTGCTTCAGGACCGCGTTCTTTGCCCCCTGGACCCGGAACTCGCCCTCAAGACGGCTCCCACCCTCTACACGGAAGTAGTCAGCCTGCCCGGCCGCGCTTGCCATCAGTAGCCAACCTCCTGCCCGGTTGCAGCTGGGAGGCACTGCCCTCGGCGCCGATCGGGGCGGCGTGGGCAGTGCTGTCCGGCCGGTCGCCGGTAAACCTCTACAGGTTAGTTGGATCCTATCGAATCCCAAGGAGCGCGGCCGGGCCCGGCCACGGTGCCGTAGGATCCGCGCGACCGGGCCGCCCTTAGAATTCCCCTCCAGCACGCCCAGCCGGATTGCAGGCCGTATGTCCCGCCCCACCACCCTTGTAGACGAGTTCCGCCTCAGCCGGGAGGACTACCTCGATCTGGCGCGCCCCCGCACCGGTCTTGTGGAGGAGAGGCCGGATCCCGAGCGGCCGGGGAGGTTCCTGCTTCAGCGGGGGATGTTCGAGACCTACGAGCGTGAGTTGAGCGCCGAAGAGGGCGCCGACGGCATGCTCGACGTCCGCCAGCGGGTCACATACAGTGCATCGCTTTCCGGCTTCGGCCCGCTGGTCGCACTTGCGCTCCGGCGCGCGCTGCGCTCCCGCTCACAACGGCTCCCGATTCCCGGCTGGCTTCCTCCTGATCCGCTGGAAGCCGCTGCCGCCCGGCAGCTAGCAACCATCGTCATGGTCTCGGTCTCGACCGCCTACTTCGCCACTCTCCTTGGCCAGACGCTCACTTTCACCGCGCGCGAGTTCTCCGCTCCGACCTCCTCCCAGGCCTGGGTACTGCTGGCCAGCCGCTTCGACATCCTTCCCGGCTTCGCTTTGCTGGCCCTGGTCAACCGAGTGGGCCGCGTCGCGATGATGCGGGCCTCGGTGCTGCTGGGGGCGCTGCTCACCGCGCTCTCGGCGCTCAGCCCGGACTTGGAGGTGCTTTCGGTCCTGCAGGTGCTTGCCAAGGGGACCACCGCGGCGGCTGCAGTCCTGGTCACCATCCTGGCGGCCGAGATCGTTGCCCCGCGCCAGCGGGCCTGGGCAATCGGCTCGCTGGTGGTGGGCGCGGCTCTTGGCGCCGGCTTCTGCGACGTGCTCCTTCCCATTGCCGGCATCTCGCTGGGCTCCTGGCGTGTTCTTTACCTGATCGGCATTCCCATGGGCGCTTGGGGGGTGCGGCTGACCTACCTTCTGCGCGAGACCGAGCGCTTCCGGCACGCCACCGTGGACGTCCCCAAAGAGCGCCGCCGCGTCTCGCTCTCCGGCTCCAGGGTCATGGTCCTTTCGGTGGCCGCCTTCGCCGTCAACGCCTTCCTCATCCCGACCACCCAGTTCCGCAACGAGTATCTGCGAGTGGAGCGGCACTTCTCGGCCTCGATGATCGGGCTCTTCGTGATACTCACGAACATCCCCGGCGCCCTGGGGCTGGCTCTCGGGAGCAGGCTCTCGGAGACCCGGGGGCGGCGCGTGGTGGCGGCCGCGGCCATCGTCTTCGGAGGGGGCGGTATCGCACTCGGCTTCGCTACCGGAGGGCTGTGGCTGTGGGTGACCACCCTGATCGGTTCCACCGCGGTGACCGCCATCGTGCCCAGCCTCGGCGTCTATCAAACCGAGATGTTCCAGACCCGGGCACGCGGCCTGGGCGGGGGGATAATCACCGTCGCATCCAGGATCGGCAGCATTCTCGGCGTTCTCTTCGTGGGGTACTTCAGCTCGAGAATATCGCTGGGCGTCTCGGTGGCGCTTCTGTTCTTCGGGATGCTGGCACTGGTCCCGCTTCTGTTCGCCTGGTTCCCCGAGACCGGTGGCCTCGAACTCGAGCAGATCAGCTCGGAGGAGTGAGCCGGCCCTCCCAAGGCGTGACGCGGTCCAGGAACTGCACTGTGGCGGCCAGCTCCCTCTCCTGTGAGCCGGCCAGGCGGAAGCTATGGCCCTCCCCTTCGAGCACCAGGTAGTCGACCTCGCGGCCCAGCTCCCGGAGGGCGGTGATCATCGGTTCGACCGTTGCGGCCGGGACCACCTTGTCCTCGCTGCCCTGTATCACGAGCAGCGGACAGCTGATCGATGCCGGGTCCGAGGCGGGGGAGCGCTCGGTCCAGCGCCCGAGGTGGCTGGACTTCGGTCCGAGCAAACCGGAGTTCAGGCTCTTCTCGAAGCGGTGAGTTGTGGCGTCCACGGCCACGAGGTCGGTGACCGGGGCCACGGCGATCGCGCCGGCCAGGCCGAGCGCGGCGTTCTGGGCTAGGCGCAGAGCCAGGAATCCCCCCGCGGAGCTCCCGTTGGCGACAAAGGGCCTCGAGATGTCCCCGCTTTCCTCCAGTTCCCGAAGGGCCGAGGCCACGTCGGCCACGTCGGCCAGCCCCCACCCACCTTCCAGGGCCCGCACGAAGTCCATCCCGTGCCCGCTGGAGCCGCGGAAGTCGGGGCAGGCGACAGCAAAGCCGAGGGAGCAAAAGAGGGCGATGCGGTGGTTGAAGCGCACCTCGGCCTGGTCGTTCGGCCCGCCGTGCAGCATGACGACGGTCCCCCTCGGCTCCTTCGTCCAGGGGCGGTAGACCCGGGTGTTGATGCGCGCCGGCGGGAACCCCATCCCCTGGGCTTCGAAGGCCGGAGTCACCGTGACGTGGCCGCGGGGCTCGGAAAGCGGCGCAAGCTCGGCGTAGAGCCGGTGTCCGGCCACCAGCTTCTCCTTGACGAATCCCTGGCCCGGGCCTCCCGCTTCCACGCCGGAGACGTCAACCATGGCGATGCGGGTGGGAGTCTTGGCGCCTTGGCGTATCCCCACCAGCCTTGCGCCCACCAGGGCCGGCGCGTCGAAGAAGCCTTTGGCGATTTCGATGCCGGTCCCCTCGTCGCCCAGCCGATGGTGCACCAGCCGGGCAAAGCCCGCTTCGCGGCGGAGCGCGAAGACGCCCTCACCTTCGGCGTCGAAGCACCAGGTCCGCTGCCCGATGCCCTGGTCGACGTTTCCGTAGTCATGGCCGGGGGTGCCCGTGACCGGCTCTTCGCCCCCGCCCAGGGGGTCGACGACGTGGATCCGCAGGTAGCCGCCCTGGCTTGAGATGAAGCCCAAGCGGGTTCCGTCGGGAGAGAAGGCGGGCTGGGAGTGCATCACCCCTTCGAGGGCGAAGATTCGGACGACCTCACCCTGGAAGTCGGTGACCACGATCGCCGAGTTCTGCCA
>JAJYPE010000007.1 GCA_021795585.1 Actinomycetes bacterium
CCACAGGGAGGACCACAAGGCGCACGATGCGCTCCTGTGTGTGCAAACAGGCGCCATGATGAACGACGAAAAACGCTTCCGCTTCGAGGGCGAGGAGCACTACATCAAGAGCGCCGAGGAGATGCGGGCCCTCTTTGCCGAGGTGCCCGACGCTTGCGACAACACGCTGGCAATAGGTGAGCGCTGCCAGGTGGAGATCGAGTTCGGGAAGCCCAAGCTGCCCGAGTTCCCCGTGCCCGAAAGCTTCCGGCTTGCCACCTACGAGGACTCTTCGGCGGCCTATCTGCGCCACCTCGCCTACGAGGGTGCGAGGCGCCGTTACGGAGACGAGCTCTCCCCGGAAGTGGTCGAGCGCATAGATTACGAGCTCTCCGTCATCGCCGACATGGGATTCAGCGCCTACTTCTTAGTGGTATGGGATCTGATCCGCTTTGCCAAGGACAAGGGGATCAGGGTGGGCCCCGGCCGAGGCTCCGCGGCGGGGTGCTGCGTCGCCTACTGCCTGAACATCGTTGAATTGGATCCGATTCGCTACGACCTGATCTTCGAGAGATTCCTGAATCCAGGGCGCAAGCAGATGCCCGACATCGACATGGACTTCGACGAGCGTTACCGCGCAGACATGATCCGTTACGCGGCCGAGCGTTACGGGTATGACCACGTGGCCCAGATCATCACATTCTCCACTATCAAGGCCCGGGCGGCCGTCCGGGACGCCTCCCGTGTCCTCGGGCTCCCTTATGCGCTGGGGGACCGAATCGCCAAGGCGATGCCGCCGCTGGTCATGGGCAGGGACACTCCTCTGCACGCCTGCCTAGAGCTGACCCCTGGGTATGAGGACGGTTACAAGGTCGCCGCCGAGCTGCGCGAGATGGTCTCGGCCGACCCTGATGCAAAGGCGGCCGTGGAGGTCGCCTTGGGCCTGGAGAATCTGCGCCGCCAGGACGGCATCCATGCCGCGGCGGTGGTAATTACCCATGAGCCACTGACCGAGTACCTGCCCATCCAACGCAAGCCGGATGCGACGGCCCCCGCCGAATCGGTTCCCATCGTCACGCAGTACGAGATGCACGGTGTGGAGGAGCTTGGCCTGCTCAAGATGGACTTCCTGGGACTTAGAACCCTTTCGGTGATCGAGCGTGCGCTCGATCTGATCGAAGAGACCACCGGAAGCCGCCCCGACATCGACAATGTCGACCTAGCGGACGACAAGACGCTAGGCATGCTACGCGACGCGGACTCGATCGGGGTCTTCCAGCTGGAAGGCAAGCCGATGCGCGCGCTGATGAAGTCGCTCGCCCCGACGGGCTTCGAGGACGTGGCGGCCTTGGTGGCTCTCTATCGGCCCGGTCCGATGGCCGCCAACATGCACAACGACTACGCCGATCGTAAGAACGGCAGAAAGCCGATCGAATACCTCCACGATGATCTGCGGGACATCCTCTCGGACACCTACGGCCTCATGATCTACCAGGAGTCGGTGATGAGGGTTGCCCAGAAGTTCGCCGGCTACTCGCTCGAGGAGGCGGACAACCTGCGCAAGGCGTGTGGCAAGAAGATCCGCAAGCTCATCAAGGTCGAGCGCGAGAAATTCGTGGCGGGCTGCGTCGAGGAGGGATACGGCGACAAGGTCGGGACGGCGCTCTTTGACATCATCGAGCCCTTCGCCGACTACGCCTTCAACAAATCCCACTCTTACGGATACGGGTTGGTGGCTTTCCAGACGGCTTATCTGAAGGCGAACTACCCGGCCCATTACCTGGCGGCGATCCTCACCTCGGTCAAGGATGACAAGGACAAGACGGGCCTGTATCTGGCGGACGCCAAGGAGCACGGGATCGATATTCTCGTGCCCGACGTCAACGAGTCGCGTGCCGACTTCTTCCCGATAATCACAGAAGCAGAATCGGCCATCCGCTTCGGGTTGTCGGGCGTGCGCAATGTGGGTGAAGGCGTGGTTGGCCTGATTATCGCCGAGCGTGAAGCCAATGGCCCCTACGGCGATTTCGCCGACTTTCTTGCTCGTGCGGATGTCTCGGTCCTGAACCGGAGGGTGATGGAGTCCCTCATCCGTGCGGGGGCGCTGGATTCCTTTGGTCACACCCGACGTGGCCTGCTCGAGATTCTGGACTCGACGCTTGAGCGGGTTATGCGCAAGCGCAAGGAGGACAAGGACGGCATTATGGGCCTCTTCGACTCAGGAGTCGAAGAGGAGTCCGGCGGGCTCGGTTTCGAGGTCATGGTCCCTGCGCTTCCCGATGATCGCGCAACGGTCCTCTCTTTTGAGAAGGAGATGCTTGGACTCTACGTCTCGGACCATCCGGTGGCCGGCTACACGCGTTTCCTGTCACGCCGGGTCGATGCCAAGCTCGGTGATCTGGGTGAGACCGTCGGATCATCTTCGGAGGTGATGGTTCTTGGTGGAGTGGTGACGGCGCTGTCTCGCCGCTACACCAAGCGCGGGGAATTGATGGCCAGCTTTGTCCTGGAGGATCTATCCGGCTCGATAGACGTCTTCGTCTTCCCCAAGACGATGACCGAGTTCGGCGCGATGCTCGCCGACGACAAGGTGGTGCTGATAAAGGGCCGGGTCAACCAGCGTGAGGAGGAGCGCACCTTTGTCGCCATGTCCATCGAGGAGGTGGAGGTGGCTGCGGACGAAGAGGCTCTTGAAATCCGCCTCGAGCCGGGGCAGGCCACCAGGGCGCTGCTAGCCCGGATACGTTCGGTACTATCCGACCACCCGGGTGGCACAGGGGTGCTCCTGAGGGTGGGTGAGAGTGCATTCGACCTGTCCGGGGAGTTGAAAGTCGCGGTGGATTCCGGCTCGTTGATTGGGGAACTGAGGGAGTTTCTGAGGCCGGAGTCCTTGGTTCTTTAATTCGTGGATCATATCCCGCTAGGACCTCTGACCTGCGAACTCGTGGAGTGGGAAGGTGCGAGTCAATTTCTGGCAGGATCGCGTCGGCCCTCGCAAGCGGGCCCTTCGGCTAGGCTGGACTCTGCGAAAACAAGAATCCGGGACCTGCTGAGGAGCTAGCTGCCTTATGTCCATCGAGATCAATACCCGCGACTGCGCTGTTCTCTCTGACTCTGAGTTGTCCATTATGGCCGACCTGTCTGAGGCGGCCGGCTCGAGCTTTGACATCGGCTGCCTTTCGAAGGCACGCGAAGAGTGGGTACTGGTTACCGACGTATTCAAGGACGGAAGGCTTACCGGCTTTTCCTTTTACACCTTGGAGCGCATCGGTGGCACTCCCGCTGTCGTGGTTGGCGTGATGCTGGCCGAGGCAGGGGAGTACTCGCGCGACACGATGATGGCAATCCGCGAGGGGCAGTTCCGCAAGGCCCTTCTCGCCTTTCCCGACGAGGACGTCTTGGTCGGGACCAGGTTCACCGACGCCGGCGGCTTCGAGATTTTTGAAGGGCTGGTGGATATCGTGCCCCAGCCCGGTCACAAGCCAAGTGGAGAAGAGCGTGCCTGGGCGCGGCGGCTGGCCCGGCGCTTCGGCGGGGAGCATCGGATCGACGACCGCACGTTCGTGCTCACGGGTACCGGGGAGTCAATCGGCTACACCGCCTATAAGCCCCAAGCCGCGTCACCGCAATTTTCCGGCTTTGGTGAGTTCTTCGCGCCGCTGGATGCTGAGCGCAGGGACTCGCTGATAGCCCTCGGTTGGATCATGGCCGAGGAGCTGGCCAAGTACTCGGGCTTTGACGACTGACGGGACCGCCCGTCGCCAACGAGCCTCCGTTCGAGGATTTTTCATTATCATCAATGCCGTCCTTCGGAGGGCAGGAGCTGCTGGTCTGGGGCCAGGGCGTAATCGTTCCTGAGCAGTGGTAATCAGAAGGCGCTCCGATCACACCTAAGGGTGGCGCCGGCATTCCGGAGCACCACCAACGGACCGCAGAGGTCCTCCCGTAACCTCGGTGAGCGCTGTCCGGGACGTACCTCCGATATACCGGCGGCCGGGTTCGAGCACCCCGGTCAGCTCCGTGGCGGAAGCGGGGGCCGGCCCCTTGAGCCACCCGGATCTTGACGCCGTCTCGGGACCCTGACCCCTGTTGTGCCACTTGCGTGGCCTGGCAGGAGAAGGATGCCGGGCGTAGGTCGTTGGCAAGCCGTGGCGGTCGCGCGAATCCTCTCGACGAGACGGGTCCAAAAGTGGGACCAAATTCGAAACCGCGGCCGAATGGGGCGGATTATTTCTGCTCGGCGGGCTTTACCCATTGTTCACCAAAATGCTACCTATACGTCGCTTTTCAGCAACCCGCTCGCAAGTTTGATACGAGACGATGGTTAGTCATTGTGAGCATGAAATCGTCCGACGGACGACCGGAGGAAGCCGTGAGCGAATATCTCTCCGTTGGTGAAGCGCTTGATCAGGCGCCAATCAGCCGATTCCATACCCGATCCATCTTTACTGCGGGGATGGGCTTCTTCACGGATGCCTATGACCTGTTCATTATTGGCACTGCGACAACCCTTATTGCCAAGCAATGGGGCTTGAGCACTTCGCAGGTCGGGCTGATCAACTCCATCACGCTGATTTCCGCATTCGTGGGTGCTATCGCCTTCGGTCGAATTGCGGACGTGCTCGGACGCAAGCGCACCTATGGGCTTGAGGCCGCAATTATGGTGGTCGGCGCAATTGCCTCCGCTTTTGCTCCCTCCCTGATATGGCTGCTCATCTTCCGGTTCATCCTCGGACTTGGCGTCGGGGGCGACTACCCCATGTCGGCGGTGCTGATGGGGGAGTACTCGAACGTCAAAAGCCGCGGCAAACTGGTGGGCCTGGTCTTTGCGATGCAGGCGCTCGGCACCATCGCCGGCTACGTCGTCGCCCTGGCGCTACTGGCGGCCAAGGTCAACCCTGACATCGCCTGGCGCATCATGCTTGGCTTTGGGGCGGTTCCGGCAGCCGGCGTTATCTACCTCCGCCGAAAGATGCCTGAGTCCCCGCGCTACCTGGCCCGTGTCCGCGGGCAGGTCGCCGCAGCCGCCGACGCCATCGCCAGTTTTTCCGAGGGCGTCGTTCGCGCCGGCTCTGCCGCCGAGCCGGTCGTACGCCTCAGCATGAGGCAGTTTCTCTCGAACAAGCGCTACCTCGTCTACTTGTTGGGAACGGCAGGCTCATGGTTCGTCTTTGACTACGCCTACTATGGAAACTCAGTCTCTGCCCCTCTGATCGTGTCCTCGGTACTCGGCAAGAGCGGATCCCATGTGCTGACCGAGGCCATTGCGCTGCAGCTGATCGTCTTCACGGTGGCGGCTGTGCCTGGCTATTACCTGGCCGCGGCATTCATGGACCGGATTGGTCACAAGCGGCTTCAGCTCATCGGCTTCATCTTCATGGGGCTGGCATTTTTGCTGATCGGCGTGATACCCAACGTCACGACCATGATCCTTCCGTTCCTTCTTCTCTTCGGAATCAGCTACTTCTTTGCCGAGTTCGGGCCCAATCAGACGACCTTCGTCCTTGCAAGCGAGGTCTATCCGACCTCCGTTCGCTCCACCGGTCATGGCATCTCCGCGGGTATCGCCAAGCTCGGGGCCTTCCTCGGCGTCTATCTCTTCCCGATCATCAAGGCTCACCTCGGGGTGGCCGGAGCGCTCGAGTTCTCTTTTGGCATGGCGGTTATCGGCTTTTTTGTGACTCTGGTGCTGCCCGAGCCGGCAAATAAGTCGCTAGACGTCGTCTCGGGCGAAGACGACCTTGTCAAGAGTGCTCTAGCGGTGAGTGTGAACTCCAAGGCAGCTGTCTAGCCGGAGGATAGGCTTCGCGGCCACCAGGCGAGGAACTTTCTAGCCGGAGATTGCGGTCCGGCAGGATTCTGTTGGACGATGCCGGAGTAGCGGGCCCCAAACCTCGTCTGGCACGCACAGGTTTGAGGCCTTGCACCGGGCGGATGCCATTTGCCGCCGCTGCACGGCGCGCCCGGTTGCTGGTCTCACCTCCGACGGAAGAGGCTCGCGATTGGACCCTCGTTGACGCGAGCGTAGGCGAGAACGCGGAGCAGCGCTTTACCCTCGGGGGCAGGTCGGGCCAGTGCACTCTATTGTCACGAAAACGGCTTGAATCGCCCATCGGCTGCAAACGACTATTTCGGCGCGTGATCGCTGCCGTTCGTTCGGGTTTTGACGACTGACCGCAGGAGTCGCCCCCAACCCGCAGCTCTGAACCCTCAGGGCGCGCAGCCCGGCCCGGCAGGGCCGGACTTTACAATCGTTGCGCTGGGCTCCATCAGGACCTGGTTTCTCTTCAACCCGGTCACTTCATAGACGTAGACGTTGGCGCCTTCGGCCACCAGTCGTGCCTGCGGGAGATGAGCAAGCCCTCTCACAAAAGGCATCACGTCGGGCCCCGACGGGAAGGTATGTCCGTACCCGGCCTCCACGACGATTTCTATCTTGGAAGAACAGACAGGGATTGCCTCGGGGATGAAGATCCAGGGCAACACGTTCTTGCGGTTCGAAAAGCGGCCCACTACCTGTGGGGCGGCGAAGACTTGGGTCGCAGGGCCGAGGTGCACCCGATCGAGCACGGCTGCCGCCCGAGGAGGGATGATGAGCCAATCTGGTGGGATGCTCGCGTCGTAGAGGAGGGCGCCGGCCCCGATGGCCAGCGCGAGTGCCGCGGCAAGCGGTGGGGTCACCCTTCCAAGACGTGGTGAGCGCCGGGCAAGCGCCGCTCCGATCCAGCCGGCGACGATCGGAAAACCTGCCACAAGCAGTAAGGTCTCCGGGTAGTTCTGAAAGCCAGCCTGCAGGGTGATGAACGAAGGTGTGGACTGAAGTGCATTTGCGCCGATCACCACGACCGAGGCACCCAGAGCCGGCGGGAAAAGCGATCCCAGCAGCCCTGAGTAGACGAAGATTCGCGCGATCCACGCCCCCCGGGCCGCCAGGGTCGTGATTGGGGTTGCGGGATGGGTGATCATGCCAAGCACAATTCCGGCCAGCGACTGGTTGGAGGAGTGGGCGAGGTAGCCGTAGGACGCCTTGAGCGGCGTGCCCTGGTGCGCATTTAGCGCAATGACCAGGGCCAGCCAGGCTATCCCGAGGATCGTGACTGCAATGCCGTTGCGTCGCATCCGCGTTATTACGACCATCCCGACCCCAAGGCCAGCGACCAGGAGAGCCGACTCGGTGCCACTCATCAGGGCGATTGCGAGGCCAACCCATGGCAGCAACGCGCGCCCCTCCCAAAAGCCGATTACGGCCAGAACCAGTCCGAGCGTGGCAATGGTCTGCATGTGAACGTCGAACGAGGCTGCTTGCCATGCGTAAGGGTTTGAGAGAGCGAGCAGCATCACCGACCCTACGACGAGCTGCCCTGCTGTACGTCCTGCGAAGGCACGCGCGGTCACGCGAATTGCGAAGTCGATCACAAGGAAGCTTGTCGTGGCTATGGCCAGATCCTGGACCACCAGCAGGGAGAGAGAGGATGGGAAGACAACCCTAACCAAAGCGAGTGGCCATGCCAGGAGGTTGAACTGGTCGCTCCAGAAGGGGTGCTGGTAGAGCGTGTTGTAGGGGTTGAGATGACCGGAGGCGATCTGCGAGGTCGCCTGGTTGAGAATGCCGAAGTCGATGCCGAGGTCGAAGTGCGAAAACAGGTTTATCGAATATATCAGCATCGCGGTGAACTGGGCCAAGGCGGCAAGCAGCGCGAGTATACGAAACCAACGCTGCATGCCGATGGACCTCTTTCTTCCGTCATGCCGACAGGGAGCCCTGGCAATGGCCATCGCGTTGATCAGGAAGGACGTGGGCCGTCGACTGGAAATATGATACCCCGCGCCACTGCTGCCGTAGATCGTGCTCGGAGGCGCTCGAGATCGATAGCGATAGGTTGAGTAATGAGTTAGCTACATTGCGATATTAATGTAAAGTATCCTTTTCATCATGAGTGGAGCGAAGGTTGGCATTGCAGAGCTCCGCAAACGGTTGGGGCTTAGCCAGGAGGATTTGTGCCAAAGGGTTGGCATCTCGCGGCCGGCACTTTCTGCCATCGAACGCGGTAGGGAGCAACCGCGCGTTGGTCTAGCCATCCGCCTCGCCGGCGAGCTTGGCGTGGCGGTGGAACAGCTATTCGGGACCACGACCGCGGGGGCGACCGCGAAAGGCACCCGCGAGCCGGCGCTCGGCGTATATGGCGAGATTGGCAACCAAACGGTCGTGCGCGAGCTTCCGAACGGTTACATAGGTGGTTCGTTTCTCGCTCCCAATGCGTCCGTGGGACCGCGCGGATCGATCGCTCGCATGGGCGATCCGGCGGTTCTGGTCGACGGATGCGACCCGATTCTGGGCTTTGTCGTATCCCACCTTGGGAGCCGGCTCGGTCGGAGTTATTACTGGTGGTCGTTGCCCAACCGCGCTTCTCTGACGAATCTCGCCGAGGGAAGGTCGCACATGGGCCTTGTCCACCTGCCGGAGGGCGACGCCCCGGAACTGCCCGATGGCTGGCCAGTGCCGGTCCCATTGGCGGCCTGGGAGTTGTGCATCGCCACCAAGCCGGGGAATCCGGCCTCGCCCGGGTCCATCCCGGACCTATTTGCGCCGGGGGTGCGATTCGCCGCCAGGGTCGAGGGTTCAGGTGTGCGTCGGCTCGCTGACGAATGGGCATCCCGGGAGGGCGTGGAACTCGCAGCTGGAGGGTTCGCCTCCCACCTCGAGGCCGCTTCGGCGGTGCGCTTCGGCGACTATGACGCAACCCTGACAATGCGCGGGACGGCGGTTGCGCTCGGCCTGGAGTGCACGCCGGTGGCTCTGCAGCGCTCCTGGCTCGCCTACACCCGGGAGTCCGAAGCCGACTTCCGGGTCGCCGACGCTTTGGACGAGATCCAGTCGCGGCGAATGCGCAGGCTTTTGCAGTTGATGCCGAACTACCTAGGCGCCGCCTGAAACATGGTGCAGGATTACTCGAAATTAAAGGAAGAGGAGCGAAGATGCGGCGACGCCTGACAGCCGGGGCACTGGGCTCATTCGGCCTTCTTGCGGCCGCGTGCGGTTCCGCGGGGCCGGCAACCGCGACCCAAGGGGCTTCGACGACTAGCACCCGTCTGGGGGGCTCCGTCAAGGTCGCCTATGCCGGTTCGCTGGTAGGGCTCATGGTCAACAAGATCGCCCCGGCACTGAAGAGCTATGACGGCATCACCCTCGACGGGCTTCCCGGTGGCTCGACGGGCCTTGTCAACCAGATCAAGAGCGGCACAAGCTCCTTCGACGTCTTCATCTCCGCCGCGCCGTCGGCCAACTCCGGGCTCATGGGGGGCGCGAACGGGAGCTGGGAGAGCTGGTATGCGGCGTTGGGAAGCGCGCCTCTGGTGATCGGGTACAACCCGTCTTCGAAATTCGCCCAGGCCTTGCGCACACAGCCCTGGTACAAGGTGATGCAGGAGCCGGGCTTCAAGCTCGGCCGCACCGATCCAGCGCTCGACCCCAAGGGCGTGCTCGTAGAGAAGCTTCTATCCGAGGTCGCGGCCTCAACGCATGACCGCGGCGTTGCGGCCGCTGTGCTTGGCCCGACAGAGAACCCTGCCCAGGTCTTTCCCGAAGAAAGCCTGGTTGCCAGGTTGCAAACCGGGCAGCTGGATGCTGGATTCTTCTACTCGAACGAGGCGAAGCAAGCCGGGATACCGACTGTATCCACCGGCTATCCCTTGGGCGCATCCTTCACCGTCTCCATTCTGGCCAAGGCCCCCGACCTGCCACAGGCGGTGGCCTTCCTGAACTTTCTCTACTCGCAGGCCGGACGGGGCCTGCTCACGGCGGGGGGTATAGCTCCCGAGGCGCCAAAGGTGGCCGGAAACGCCGGCACGATGCCCAAGGGGCTCAAGCTCTGATAGCGGGCCGAGCCCGAACCCCGAGGCGTGAGTCCCGGCTGCCGGCGGGACGGGATTTCGCGCCAGGGCGCCATGCAAGGGCGAGCGCGCTCCGGTCGCGACACTCCAGTTTTGTGTTGGCCGTGGTTGCCCTCGGCAGCGCCTTTATGGTGCTGCCACTCGTGGCGCTTCTGGTTTACTTCGGTGCGCACCGGGCCGGGCCGCCTGGCACTGCCAATCTCTGGCAGGCAATCTTCAACTCGGTCGTGGCTTCGTTGATAGCGCTTGTCCTGGTGGTCGTGGTGGGTGTGCCGACCGGCTATTGGCTCCAGCGGCACTCCTCGCGCCGCGCGCATTTGCTCGCCACGCTGCTGCGCCTACCCCTCGGCGTGCCCCCGATGGTGGCGGGCGTGATGCTCCTGGTTGCCTTCGGTCCTGAGTCGCCTATTGGGCGGGCGCTCGGGGGGCGGTTGGTCAATACGCTGGCCGCGATCGTGCTTGCCCAGTCCTTCGCCTCGCTTCCTTACATAGTCGAGGGCTCGCGCGGTGCGTTCGGCGGGGTGGATGACCGGGCAGGCATCGTGGCGAAAAGCCTGCGAATGGGTCCGGTAGCCGAGATGGTCCAAGTCGCCATCCCTCTGGCCTGGAGCTCCATCCGCTCGTCCATAATCCTGGGCTATCTGCGCGCCTTCGGTGAGTTCGGCGCCGTCCTCCTTGTGGCGTACAGCCCATATTCGCTTCCGGTCTACACCTACGTGGCCTTCGAAGGTTCGGGACTGGCCGCAACCGCGGCGCCGGTGCTGGCCACGCTGGCCCTGTCCGGGCTGGTCGCGCTCGGGCTGTCGCGCCTCTCGTGGCCGTCGGGCCCGCTTCTGTCCACCCTGGAGGAGGTGCCGCGAAAGCACGCCGAATCCCGGGCCACAGGGTTGGGCCAGCCCGAATCCGGCTCGAGGATACGGGTTGAGGGGACGGTCGGCCAGTTCGCCTTGAGGGCGGAATTCACCGCGCACAGGGGGTGTACCGTCCTGCTGGGGCCGTCGGGGTCCGGCAAGACGCTGACGCTTAACGCGCTATGCGGAAGCGTCGCCGACGGGCTCGTCGCAAGTGCGAGCGGAGAAGTGGGAGCAATCACCGGGGAGGCGATAGGTTATGTGCCCCAACGTTTCGGTCTCTTTCCCCACATGACCCTGGCGCAGAATATGCGCCTGGCCGCCGCCTATGGAGTCGAGGGACGTGCCCCCGCCGACCTCCTCGAGCAGATGAACCTTGCCGAGTTCGCCTCGCGAATGCCGGGTTCGCTTTCGGGTGGTCAGTACCAGCGTGGCGCCCTCGCCCGAGCCATGGCGGCGAACTCCCACCTGGTCGTGCTGGACGAGCCGCTATCGGCACTTGACGCCCAGATGAGAACGGAGCACCTGCGCTTTATCGACACCTACGTGAAACAGGCGGTGGACTACTTGTTCGTCGTGACCCACGACGTGATGGAAGCGGCCTACCTCGCCGACCGCCTGGTGGTGATCCAGGGCGGCAGAGTCCTCCAGGAGGGTGATGCGGGCGACGTCCTTGTGAGGCCGTCGTCAGTGGAGGTTGCCAGGATCATAGGTGCGGACAACCTGGTTCGGCTGCCGGAGCGCAGCGATCTCGACCCGGAGTTGCGCGGGCGGAACGCCTGCTTCTTCTCGGCGGACATCGTGGTCGGTCCCCCGGGCCGCACCGAAACGAATGTGGGCCGGCGCCGGCTTGGCCGTGCGAGGGTGATCTCGGTGCGCGAGACGCCCTGGTTGAGTGAGGTGCTCCTGGACTTGGCGGGCGTGGAGGTTGTCGCGCGGCTGTGGCGGAACTCCGGTGGCCTGCCCGAACCGGGTGGTGACGTCGAGGTGAGCGTTCGCGCCGAGCGCCTTTATCTCTTTTGAGCGGTGCTTCAGGATACCAGGGCGTCCCTGGTCCCCTGGATGTGGTCGGCGATCTTCTCGAGCAGCTTGTCCAAGCTCTCCTCCCGGAAAAGCTGAGCAAGCTCCTGGTGCTCCGCCATGATGTGCTCGGCTCGGGCGGGGCTCAGATAAAGCGCCAGCTTCCCCATGCGCACCTGGCGGTCGCGAAGCGAGTCGTACAGCTCCGAGAGTATCTCGTTGCCGGCGGCTGCCATCATGTAGTTGTGGATCTCGCGGTCGAGGTCCGCGAAGGCGGCCGTCTTCCCTGCATCCACGGCAGCGTGCTGCTTGGCGATGATCGCATCGATCTGGTCCGCCACTCGCGGCCCCTGGCCGTTGCGTATCGCCTTTTCGATTGCGAATCGCTCCAGCACCAGCCGGGTCTCGAAAACCATCTCTATTTCGTGGTTGGAGACGGGCACAACCATTGCGCCCTTCTTGGGGTATAGCTTGAGCAGCCCCTCCGATTGCAGGCGAAGGAACGCTTCACGCACCGGGGTGCGCGAAATGTGGAGGGAGTCGGCTATTTCCCCCTCCGAGATCAGCGACCCGCCTTCGTATGAGCCTCGCAGTATTCGGTGCTTGGTGACATCGTATGCCCGTTCGGACGCCGCAGGCGTGCTGCGCCTCCTGTTGCGCAGACGGGGTGCGCGTGGGACCCGTGCGGAGCCTTGGTCGGCGCCCAGCTCTGAACCGCTTCCTGTTTCCATGCCCTGGCCTCGCCTCCACCTGGAGCCGCGCGCCGGGCACTGCGCCCGGCGGTCGAGGAGAGCTTGCCGACCCCCCTCCTCTGGAGTGCATCATGAGATCACCTTGGTATTCATGTTGCATCCAAACCTGTAACTGTATCGTAACGTTCACAGGCCCGCAAAAGCAGCTCACGAGGTATGAATTGAGGCCGGATTTCAGCCGCGTGCCATTGAGTAGAATTCAGGATTCGGAGCCATGCCCGTGAATCCCGCCATCCGGTTTGATAGCGCGAAGAAGGCGGCGATTGCGCCGACGTCCCAGATGTCGTCGTCGCTCAGGCCGATTTCGTGCAGGGGGCCGAAGTCCTCGTCGCCAACCGCATGAGCTTCCAGGGCGACTTTAAGAGCGAAGTCGCAAATGGCCCGCTGCCGTGCGGAGAGCTCCGCCATCAGGTAGTTGGTTGCCACCTGGTCGGAGAGGCTCGGGTTCTTCGAGTAGATCCTGAATAACGCGCCATGCGCGATTACGCAGTAAAGGCAGTGATTGGCCGCCGAGGTGACCACGACGATCATCTCCCTCTCAGCCTTGGTGAGTCCGGATTCCTTTGTCATCAGCGCGTCGTAATAGCCGAAAAAGGCCCTGAATTCGGCGGGCCTCAGTGCCAGCTTGAGGAAGACGTTGGGCACAAAGCCCGTCTTGGCCCCCACGGCTTCGATTTGTGAACGGATGTCCGGTTCGAGGCTTTCGAGGTCCGCCATGGCGTCGACGAAGGCTGGATGGTATGCGCTCTTGGGCATGGCACGCTCCTTTGGGGCAGTTTGGTGGCCACCGCGGGCCGGCCGGCGCCTCAGAGCTCTGGGAGGATGCTCACAACGACCTTCTTGCAGTAGCCGCCATGAACTTTAGCAAGCGCGATCAGCAGGTATCCGGGACGGAAGCCAAGGAACTCCGAGAGTTCGCGGATGCTGTCGCTGCGCTCGATCTCCCGTGGGAAGGTTGCCACGGCGCGCGAGTCCAGCAGGGGATAGGAAAGGATTGCTCCGTCTTTGGGAAAGAGCGCGTTCAGCTTGCCCGTGCGGGCGTTGCGTTCGATGGCGAATCGCTTGTGCAGGCGGATCAACGCGGTCGACGAGCGATTCCCGTCGAGGCCGGCATAGGCGACTGAAGGTCCTGGGGAGCCGAGGACGTACATGCCGCTGGGAACGCAGCTATCTTCGAGCATCGTACGCAGTTGCCTTTTGGGAGGCGCCTGGCCGGTCCGCTCGAACTGGGATCCGTATAGAAGTTCCGGCCGCCCCTGGTCGAGTAGGTGGTGCCGATCCAGCCCGGCAAGAAGCAGCGGCTCGAAAGTCGCGGCGCGCGTGGCCGTGGCAAGGTCGGCACCTTCGACGCGGTTGACCCGCCCGGTGGCCAGGTTGAGCGCGAATAGCTCGCTGCCTAGGTGTCCCAGCACCACGAAGGGCATTGATTGCGGGCGATCGTCCCGCTCCCGCCTTCTCATCTCAGCCCCATCCCGAGTACCCGGCTGTTTTCCTGCATAACGAATTCAACCTAACCGCGCATTTCGGTGCCGACCCGCTCGATTTGCGCGGCCAGCTCCGCGGCCGAGCTAGCAGGGGAAAGACACGTGTAGTCACGGCAAAGATACGCCTTGCCTTCCTCACGACCTTCGAACGCGGGTCCTGACGCCGGCCGGCCGTAGAGCACGAACAGGTTCGGAAGGTAGGTCCGCCTCGCAACGTCGAGCAGTTCCTGCGTCTGTCCCGGGATGACGAGTTCCGCGCTTCCCGTTCCGGCGACCGCCATTAGTCCGGCGAGGCTCGGAAAGGCGATCGCGTGTGTGGCCAGATTGCCACCTAGGCCCGACAGCAGTTCTTCCATGGTCGAAAAGTAGCCCGGGTCGCCGGTCAAGACCGAGAGATCGAAAGCTGCACGGGCCAGTGTCGAGTTGGCCGAGGGGTAAGCGGTGTCGAAGATGTCGGGGACCTTGGCAATCAGGCCCGAGGATCGCCTTGCCGTCGAGACGAAGGCCCCGCTGTCGCGGTCGAAACCTTCGGTGAGCTGCCCCCATAGGCTCACGGCCACATCCAGGAATCGTGGCTCTCCGGCGAACTGCGCAAGTGCCAACGCGGCGCTCAGCAGCTGCGCGTGGTCCGCGAGTACCGCCGGCGGCGACTGTTCAGCCGCCAGCCGCCGCGGCGCGGAGTCAAACCGGGCTCTTTCGAAAAGGAGGTCGAAGCTTGTGGCCGCCAGCGACAGGTAATCCTGGCGTGCCAGGCGGAAGCCCGCCTCGGCAAGCGTGGCGATGAACATGGCGTTCCATTCCACTACTGCCTTGCCGTCGAGGCCGGGGGACACGCGCCGCTCCCTGTAGGCGAGGAGCTCGCGGCGTGCGCTCTCCAGGGAGTCCGTGCGGCGGAGGTCTCCGCGGCGGGTGCGATGGAGGATGTTCCTGCCCTCGAAGTTGCCCGCCCTGGTCACGCCGTAATGCGCGATGAACTCGTCCGCGGAGGCGCCTAGTACCTGCTCGATCTCCTCGCGGCGGAATATGTAGTAGCTTCCTTCTTCGCCCTCGGAGTCCGCGTCGAGGCTCGCCGCGAAGAGGCCGCCAGGCTCGCGAAGGTGAGTGATCGTGAAGTCGATCGTCTCGACGGCCACTTGGCGATAGTCGGGGTTACCCGCGGCAGCATGGGCCCGCAGGTACAGTCGGGCGTTCAGGGCCTGGTCATAGAGCATCTTCTCGAAGTGTGGCACCATCCAGAAGGCATCGGTGGAGTACCTGGCGAAGCCTCCCGCCAGGTGGTCGTAGACTCCCCCTGCCGCGGCGGCATCGAGGGTGGTGGTCACCGCCTCGACGAGTCCGGGGCCGGCGCCCAAGAGGTGGAGGTCGAGGGCTGCCATCCATAAGTGAGGCTGGAGAAACTTGGGGGCCCGTCCTGTACCGCCCCACTCGGAATCATGGGTGGCCAAGATCGCCTCCGCCAGCGCGCTGGCCGCCTCCTGCGCGTCGACGGAGGAGCCACGAGGCGAAACAGGCACCGAGGTCCGCGCCGAAATGGCCTTCTGCAGGGTGATCCCCTGCTCTTCGACCTCATCGCGTGAGTCGGCAAAGATCCGGGAGATCTCATCAAGCAGGTGGCGGAAGCCGGGCAGGCCGGTGCCGTCGTGGGGAGGGAAATAGGTTCCGCCGTAGAAGGGCAGGCCATCCGGCGTCAGGAAGACGGTGAGCGGCCAGCCGCCCCTCCCCGCCATGGCCTGAACCGCTTCCATATAGACGGCGTCGACGTCGGGGTGCTCTTCGCGGTCCACCTTGATCGCTACGTAGCCCTGGTTGATTATCCGGGCCACCTCCTGGTCCTCGAAGGACTCATGCGCCATGACATGGCACCAGTGGCAGGCGGCGTACCCGATCGAGAGCAACACGGGCACGTCCCGCCGGCGCGCCTCCTCGAAGGCCTCCTCGCACCACGGCCACCACTCGACCGGGTTGTCGGCGTGCTGGCGCAGGTAGGCGCTGAACGAGTTGGAAAGGCGGTTTGCTCCCAAGCTGGCTCTCCTGGCAGGCGCCCCGGCGATCCCGCCTGGCGCATTTGTTGGCGGATACGGCAGTGACCAATCTATTGCCGCACCGGGCCAAGCCATTGGGGCACGACGAATCATCGTTATCGCGGCACGCCGGGGGGACTTCGCATAGCTTTGTGGCATGGATATGCGCTTTGAAGGCAAGACGGTTCTGGTCACCGGCGGTTCACGAGGTATTGGCAAGGCCATTGGGCAGGCGTTTGCCGCCTCCGGGGCAAGCGTGATGCTTACGGCGAGGAAGATCGACGCACTGGAGGAAACGGCGTCCGAGATCCGCGAATTAACCGGCAATGGTGCCGTGGACGTGATCGCGTCCAACGCGGGAGGTGCCGACGAGCCCGAGCGCGTCCTGAGCGAAACGGTATCGCGCTTCGGCGGGCTGGACGTGTTGGTGAACAATGCCGCAACGAATCCATATTTCGGCCCGCTCATGGACCTGGACCCCTCTCGGGCGGACAAGATCACCGAGGTGAACCTGCGGGGCGTGCTTCTCTGGAGCCAGGCCGCGGTGAGGCTCGGGTTCCAGGGGGGCCAGCGGGGAAGCATCATCAACATCGCTTCCATCGGGGGTCTCAGCATCGAGCCTGGTATCGGCTACTACAACGTCTCGAAGGCAGCAGTGATCCATCTGACCCGCCAGCTTGCCAACGAGCTAGGTCCCCAGGTAAGAGTCAATGCCATCGCACCGGGCCTGGTGAGGACCTTTTTTGCCCGCGCGCTCTGGGAGGAACACGAGGAACGGGTCAGCGCCCGGCTTCCGATGGGCCGCATAGGAGAGCCCGCCGACATCGCGGGTGCCGCGCTTTTCCTGGCCAGCGACCTTGCTTCCTGGGTCACGGGGGAAGTGCTCGTGGTAGACGGTGGCGCCTTGGTGGCCTCCAGCCGTTAGTGGGGCAACTCCGCACGTAGCAGGGCCTTTTGGATCTTGCCGAGCGGCGTCTTTGGCAGGCTTGCTGCGACCTGCAATCCACGTGGGGCGCAATAGCGGGGGAGTTCGGCTCGCACTGCTTCCTTGATGGCTTCGAGGGAAGGAGCCTCGCTCCCCACCGTAGGTACCACGACCGCCCAGGCAACCTGGCCCAGGCGCTCGTCCCGGACACCTACGACGGCTACCTCGGCGACGCCAGGGAGCCTCTCGATGATCGCTTCCACCTGCTGGGGCAGGATCCTCTCCCCACCGGAGTTGATAACGTCCCCTCTCCGGCCAAACACCTGCAGCCGCCCTTCCCGATAGGTGCCCGCATCGTCGGTGTGGAACCAGCCGTCGGCACCGAGCAGCGGACTACCGTCGCGGTAGCAGGTGGCAAGCATCGGGCCACGCAAGAGTATCTCTCCGTCGGGAGCGATGGAGATCTCCGCTCCCGGCAGGGGAGTCCCGTCGTAGACCAGACCGGAGCCGGTCTCGGTGAGCCCGTAGGTCACGTGTGCGTTGGGGGGGATTTCGGCGGGTGGGACGCCTGCGCCCAGGACGATCCGTTCGAAAAGCGAGGGGTCCATCTGGGCCAGGTTTGCGCGCACTACGGGGATGTAGCTGCGTCGCTGCCGGGCGGCGCTCTCCACGGACTCGCGCTCGAAGCGCTCAAAAACCCGTAGGTCGAGCCCCTGATACATTGCCTTGGTGATGGAGGAGAACCCTCCGATGTGGGTGAGCGGCAACGCGCAGAGCCACTGGCCCTCGCCTCTGACCACCCCAAGCCGCTCTCCAGTGGCGAGAGCGGAGGCACGCATTGCCGCATGTGTGTGAACGACGGCCTTGGGGGGGCCGGAAGTGCCACTGGTCGTGATTACCAGTGCGGTGTCCTCGGGCAGTTGGTAGCGACGGCGGTAGGTGGAGCTCCCGGAGGGTTCCTCGACCACGTCGGGGTCGATGGCTTCGATAAGCGCGGAAAGGTAGGGGCCAGGCAGGCCCGGATCGAGAAGGGTAATGGCGTCGCCGGCGTCCCATGCCTTTCGCACGCGCTCGACGAGCTTCTGTGATTGGGGGGCGATGAGCGCGATCAGTCGTGGCATTCCGGATACGACGCTAACGGCCGCCACGCCATGCCGGCGCGGCCGCTGCCGAGCCGCAACTCGGGGGCAACTGCTCGGCGCCTTCAGGTAACCTTGCATCCGTATCCGGCAAATGCGAGGTGTGCAGGTGGCTGAATTTAACTGGGTTGCGGCGCGCGAGTACGGCGACATCAAGTACGAGCTGATGGATGGGATCGCCAAGATAACCATCAATCGGCCTGAGGTGCGAAACGCCTTCCGCCCCCAGACGCTGTTCGAACTGTCCGATGCGTTCGAGGCTGCGCGAAGCGATCCGTCGGTGGGTGCGATCATCCTTACCGGCGAGGGTGATATGGCCTTCTGTTCGGGTGGGGACCAGCGCATCCGGGGCGACGATGGTTACATCGGCGACGACGCGGTGGCCCGGGCAGGTATCGGCCGCCTGAACGTGCTCGACCTGCAGATTCAGATTCGCCGGCTTCCGAAGCCGGTGGTCGCCATGGTGGCCGGCTACGCGATTGGCGGGGGGCATGTCCTGCATCTGGTGTGCGACCTCTCCATCGCCGCCGAAAACGCGCGCTTCGGCCAGACCGGCCCCCGGGTGGGAAGCTTCGACGGCGGTTACGGCGCGTCGCTCCTGGCGCGGACCATCGGCCTGAAAAGGGCGAAGGAGATATGGTTCCTCTGTCGGCAGTATGATGCCGAGACCGCCCTCGGGTGGGGCCTGGTCAACGAAGTGGTGCCCGTCGAGGAGCTTGAGGCGACGACGGTTGCCTGGTGCCGGGAGATGCTGGCGCTATCGCCGATTGCCCTGCGGATGCTGAAGGCGTCCTTCAACGCGGCGGACGACGGCTTGGCAGGCGTTCAGCAGCTCGCCGGGGATGCGACCATGCTCTTCTACATGACAGAGGAGGCCCAGGAGGGGCGGGAGGCATACAAGGCCAAGCGCAAGCCTGACTTCTCCAAGTTCCCGCGCAGGCCGTGAAGGCGGATTTAGGGACCTGCTCCGAGAGCGGCATCCAATGGCGACCCTGAACGAGTGGACACAAGGGGCAAGGCCCCGCACGCTGCCTGCGGCGCTGGTGCCGGTGGTGGTTGCGACCGCGGCGGCAGAGGCTGACGGTCATTTCGTTTGGGACCGGGCCCTGCTGGCGCTGGTGGTCTCCCTGGCCATCCAGGTGGCAACCAACTACGCCAACGACTACTCCGACGGCCGGCGCGGAACCGACGACAAACGGGTCGGTCCCATGCGCCTGGTCGCAAGCGGCGCCGCTTCGCCGAAGGCGGTGCTGGCCGCCGCGCTGGCCTGTTTCGGGGTCGCGGGAGTGGCGGGCCTGGCGCTCGCATTCTTGACCAGTTGGCTGCTTCTCCTGGTGGGCGCTCTCGCCCTCGGGGCCGGATGGTTCTACACCGGGGGCAAGCGGCCCTATGGGTACATGGGCCTGGGTGAGGTCTTTGTCTTCGTCTTCTTCGGCGTGGTGGCCGTTGTGGGCACCTACTACGTGCAGAGTGGCGCGGTGAACGCCTATTCGCTCCTGCTCTCGGTGCCAGTGGGCCTGCTGGCGGTCGCACTTCTGGTCATCAACAATTTGCGTGACATCCCCACCGATGCAGCCAGCGGCAAGATGACGCTCGCCGTGCGGATGGGCGACCGGGGCACAAGGCACTTCTACGTAGGCATAGTCGCGCTGGCGCTGCTCTTGGCGCTGGCCTTGACTGCCTATCGCCCCTTTGCCTGGTTGGGGCTGCTAGCCGTCCCACTCGCAGTGCGGCCACTCAGGCTGGTGCTGGCGGGGGCAACCGGGCGCGAACTGATCAGGGCGCTGGCGATGACCGGGGCCCTGCAGATCGCCTTCGGGGCCCTTCTCTCACTCGGAGTCCTTCTCTAAGGGACGCCGGCCTCCTCAAGGAAGCCGGCGATAAGCACGGCGGTGGCGTAAGGAGCTTCACCGATCACGTAGTGCGCGGCACCCGGCACCGCACCTCTGCTCACCCGTCCTTCGGAACCGCCGCAATAGCGCTTGGCAAGCGAGGAGAACTTCTCGTCCCTTTCGCCGTGCACGTAGAGCACGGGAATCTCCATCTCCCGGGCCGCTCCCCATAGGTCCTCCTGGACGCCGAGCGAGGTGGCCACCAGCATCTCCGACATTGGGCCGGGCTGATTCGAGAGCCGGGCCTCGAGGCCGGCAGCCTCCGCCGGAATTCCGCCGAAGAGGGAGTTACCAAGCCAGGCCGTCAGGAAGGCGCGGAGCTCATCCGTGCCCTCAACGGCCTTCAAGCGGCCCGCGAGCTGCCGGTCGGCAGCCAGGCGAGCCTCGCGCTCGCCCGGGTCGGCGAGGCCCGGGTTGGCGCCCAGGACCACCAGCGCCGCCAAGGCCTGAGGATGACGGTGCGCAAGAGTCAGCCCGATCCGCCCGCCGAGGGAGTAACCGACCAGGACCGCACCCGGAGCAGATTCGGCGATGAGATCCGCAGTCGCCTCAAGGCCGAGGACAACCCCGGAGGAATCCCCATGTCCGGGCAGGTCTACCAGCTCAATCTTTCGCATGGTCAGCTCGGCCAGGAGCCGCGCAAAGGGCTCAAGCACCGAGTGGTTCTGCGTGAAGCCGTGCAGAAGCGCAACTGGTGCGCGAAGGGCGCACCTCTGCGTGTCCCCGCCGGTTGGGTAGATTGTCTTTGTCGCCAATGGGGCCGACGCCGCGCTTGTGGCCACGGCCAACGACGTTAGCCGTGCGGAATCGAGGGTAGGGCATGCAGGTCGAATTTGACGAGCCGCTCGGCAATCAGGTGGTGGCGGCAACAATCGTCGACGAACTCCATCGTTCGGGAGTGCGCGTGGCGACCATCTCGCCCGGCTCCCGCTCTACGCCGCTTGCATTGGCCATCGCGGGGCACCCCGGAATCGATAGCCGGGTGATCCTGGACGAGCGTGCCGCAGGTTTCTTCGCGCTCGGGGCCGCGAAGGCTTCGGGCCGGCCGGTGGCGGTTCTCACCACTTCGGGCACGGCCACCACCGAGCTGACCCCGGCGGTAACCGAGGCCTCACTTTCGCGCGTGCCCTTGGTGATCCTCAGCGCAGACCGGCCGCTGGAGCTGTATGAGAGCGGAGCTGCGCAAACCATCGACCAGAGCGTCCTCTACGGTGGCTACCTGCTTCTGCGCAGGCTGATAGATGCGGGTGCCCCGGGAGCCTGGAAGCGCCTGCGCGCGGTGGTCTCCCATGCCACACTCACCTCGGCCGGCCTTGCCGGAAACCGCGGCCCGGTCCAGCTGAACGTCTCATTCCGAGAGCCGCTGATGCGCAGTGGAACCGAGCTGCCGGAACCCATGCCCGGACGTGACGGAGGCGCCCCTTGGTACGCGGCAGTGGACCTCGCCGATCCGCGAGCCGCGAAGCAGATGGCCCGTTCTTTGCTGGAGGTGCACCGCGGCCTGCTGATAGTGGGGGAGCTCGAGCGTGACGAGGCGGTCTTCGCCTTGTCAGAGCTGCTCGCCTGGCCCACGCTGGTTGATCCACGCTCGGGCCTGGCGAGGAGGAGCCGCCTGGCTATCACCCACCAGGACGCCATGGCCCGCCTTTCCGAACTCGAGGAGCGCCTGGCTCCAGAGCTGGTGCTCTACCTGGGCAGGCCGCAGGCCTCACGTGCGCTTTCAGAGCTGCTCGCCCGGTGGACGGGACCCACAGGAGGAAGTGTCCTTTGGAGAGCGGGCGACGAAGGCAAGGATCCGGAGGGCCTGGCCCGCGGTTTCCTGGTCGGTCCGCCCGAGCGCTTGGTGGCTGCCTTGACCGAGCTGGAGCTGGAGACGGAGATGGCCATCGAGCCAGGCTACGTCGAGGCCTTCCTTGGTCTCGACGCGGCCTGTGACGCCGCCATCGCGTCACTCCAGGCAGAGGGAGACCTCGGGATTGAGATCGAGGTGTCGCGGCGACTCGTCGACGAATTGGGCGAATCCGACCTGCTCTTCTCGGCGGCGTCGATGCCGATGCGCGATCTCGAGTTCTATGCCGGAGCATCGGACGACTATCCCCGTGTGCTCGAGAACCGTGGTGCCAACGGGATCGACGGCACCATCGCCTCCTTTGCCGGTGCAGCGCTAGCCCATGCTGCCGCACGCCCTGAAGGGGTGTCAGTGCTTGTCCTCGGAGACCTGGCCTTCGTCTACGACGCGACCTTCCTGAAGGAGCTGGCCAAGTTGCCCGGCAGGATGCTGGTGGTTGTGGTCGACAACGGAGGCGGCGGGATCTTTTCGCTGCTGTCGCAAAAGCGCTTGACCACGTCTGAGACGTTCGAGTCGCTCTTCGGCACGCCGCACGGCCTGGATCTGATTCATCTGGCAGCGGCCTACGGGATGCGAGCATCACTCGCAACGAGTGCGGCCGAAGTATCGGGTGCCATAGCCAATCTTCGCGCGGACGGCCAGAAGACGATCTTGGTGGTGCATAGCGGGCGTGACGCCAACCTCGCGGCTCACGAGATCCTCGGCGATCGCCTCCAGGAGTCAATGCGCAAGGCGATCGCCCAGCTGCTTTGACTGTTGTCCGGCGCATTCCGGCAGGAGCGCGTTGGGAGGCAAGGTGGGACGGATGAGCCCTAGCGCAGGTCGGTAGCGGCTGGAGCCCCGTCGCACTCGGCGACCATTTAAATCCGCTAAGCCCAGTCCTTATGTCCGCAACTTGGGAGCGGCTGTGGCGACCTAAGGACCGGGCTTACCCTGTGCCAGAGACCGGTTGCGGATTTTCGGCGCTCTAGTGGAGCGCAGCGGAAACGAAGTAGACAGCAACCGGCACTACATAGGCGCAGGTGGTGGCGATAGCTCGTCTCAGTCGTGGATCTCGCCGGCGCCAGGCGGCCACGTCGTAGATGATGAACAAAGCGGTAAAAAGGATGGCACCGGGAGGGATGACGACCACGGACACGAAGCCGATAACGAGGGCAGCGAGAGCCCACGCGAGAGAGCTAAGGAGAGCAGTCGAGGACGGGAGGGCAGGTGTCATTGGAGGACCTCGAAAAGTCAGATTACCGCAGGAAACGCCGTGGAACTCGAATGGACAGGCTGGTTCCCGAGCTGTGCCTGGCACGCCGGAACGTTGTCGTCCGAGCCGGCCTTGGCCCCTTTCGACCCGCTGTCCCCATCACCTCCTCCGGCTGGGGCTCCTCTCCAAGGGCGCAGAATCAGAATCACGGCGCCGGCCGCTGTTATCTTGGGGTTTTTGCTCCCCGGATCTCACCCTGCTGCCGAACTGGGGGAAACAGAAGTCCAGCTTGGGCGCCGCGGGCATTTAGTGTCTTTGGAATGAGCAAACCGAAGCCTTCCGTTTCCGAGGACCTGACATGGCGCGGACTCATCTACCAGATAAGCGACGAGAGTCTTCCCGCCATGCTCGACGCCGGCGAGGCGACGGCCTATATAGGCTTCGATCCGAGCGGCGATTCGCTTCACGCCGGGCACCTCATTCAGCTCTTCAACCTGCGCCGCCTTCAGCTGGGCGGGAACCGGCCCATCGTGCTGGCAGGGGGCGCAACCGGCATGATCGGCGATCCTTCCGGGAAGTCCGAGGAGCGCAACCTGTTGAGCGTGGATGAGATCGTCCATAACGTGGAGAAAGTCTCGGCCCAGCTAACGCGAGTGCTCGACTTCGCCCCCGGACCGGCGGCCGCGACACTCGTGAACAACTTCGACTGGTTGGGCAAGGAGAGCCTTCTCGGATTCCTGCGCGACGTCGGCAAGCACATTACCGTCAACCAGATGATCCATAAGGACTCGGTGCACACACGCCTGACCGAGCGTGAGAGCGGAATCTCATTTACGGAATTCAGCTACATGTTGCTGCAGGCGGCGGACTTCCTGCACCTCTACGACGCGTTCGGTTGCAACTTGCAGATGGGCGCTTCAGACCAGTGGGGAAACATCACGACCGGAATCGAGTTGGTGCGCAAGTCGCGTGGAGCCGCCGTCCACGGGATCACGTCGCCGCTCCTGCTCAAGGCGGATGGCACCAAGTTTGGAAAGAGCGAGAAGGGTGCGGTCTACCTGGACTCCGCACGAACCTCGGTCTATGAGTTCTATCAGTTCTTCCTGCGTTCCGAGGATGCCTCGGTCGGGCAATACCTGAAGTTCTTCACCTTCCTCTCCTGGGAGGATATCGAGGCGCTTGAAGCCTCCACTCGTGATCATCCCGAGGAGCGCCGGGCCCAGCATGCATTGGCCTCTGAGGTCACGCGCATGTTCCACGGCGAGGACGGGCTTGCTCTCGCCCGGCAGGCCTCTGAAGCGCTCTTTTCCACCGAAGTTTTCTCGATGGACGAGCGCGCCCTGGAGATGGCTCTGGCGGGCGCGCCGGCACATCATGTTGGAGCTGCGGCACTAGGTCAGGGAGTCGAGCTTGTGGTGTTGCTGGCCGAGTCGGGGCTTGCTCAGTCCCGCTCGCAGGCTCGAAAGCTGATTGAGCAGGGTGGCGTATATCTGAACAACGTACGCGTCACGGATGCCGAGCTTTCGGTCGGCACCTCCGACGTACTACCCGGCGGCAGAATCATGCTCAGGCGCGGCAAGAAGGAGTACGTCTCGGTGGTTGTGGAGCCGGCCTGATCAGCCGCGGGCCAACGCGCCGCGCAACAAGGTTGCGACCGACGCGGCTTGCTCCGGAGAGTCGTAGCGGGTGCGAGGCCAGAAGAAGCCGTGCAGCCCGTCCTTGCGCCGCCGGGGTACGACGTGGAGATGCAGGTGCGGAACGCTTTGAGAGACGACCGCGTTGGTGGCCATGAAGTTCCCGTCGCAACCGAGCACCTCGCGCTGCGCAAGGGCGACTTTTTGGCCCAGCTGGCTCAATGAGCCGAGAACTTCGCCCGGGCAATCAGCCAGCTCGTTGTAGTGCATGATGGGGAAGACCAGGCAGTGTCCAGGGAAGAGAGGTGCGTGGTCAAGGATCACCATCCGGGTGGCGTCTCGGTGAACGACCTCGGCTCCGCTCTCCCCGGATGCGATCTGGCAAAAGATGCAGGCCACGGACCGATCATATCGGCGAGGCGCGAGCCGGCCACCGGACAGCGTCCGTCGACGTCGATAGGATTGCGCCCGTCGGTGCCAAATCGGTGCGAAGACAACCTTGGAGGCGTGGTGGACGAGAGCGCGAGCGCTGGCTACGGAAGGGTTCCTGGGCGGATGGCCGACAGGCCTGCGGAATACGACCGCCTGAGGAGGCGCGTCCTATGGTCGCTGCCGTCGGGGCTGTATCTACTGGGCAGCACAGGTGAGGCGGGACCCCATGTAATGAGCACGAGCTGGTTCACCCAAGTGGCCACCGATCCGAAGCTGGTTGCCGCCGGTATCGAGGAGGACTCGCTCACGGCGGCGAACATCGGGCGCTCGGGCCATTACGTGGTCGCCTTGCTGGCGCAGGAGAGCCGGCCACTCGTGCGCAAATTTGCCAAGCGGACACAAACTGTGGAATCCACAACTGACGGACTGCGCATCGAGGGCGTGGACTTCGGACTGAGCGGACAGGGCGACCCATATCCGATGGAGGCCATCGCCTTTGTCGAGGCTGTGGTCTCGAGGCGAGTTGATCTCGGTAGCCACGTGCTCTTTGTCGCCGAGGTGACCGATGTCGCCCTGCTGCGTGATGGCGGGCGAGTCCTGGCGATGGGCGATACGAGGCTCAACTACGGCGGTTAGTCGATTCCCACCCATGTGGCAGTCGCGCCTATACTCGACTCAGAGCCTGTGAGGTGATTGGTCTGGGCGAGTATCACTACGTAGAGCATGGACGGGCGCTTGAAGAGGTGGCATCACACCTGGCCCGGGCCGAAGTGATAGCGATAGACACGGAGTTCCATCGCGAAAAGTCGTACTTCGCAAAGCTCGCTCTCGTGCAAATTGCCGCAGCGGGAGAAGTCTTCATTATCGACCCTTTGCGCCTGGACCTGACTCCGCTGGCTGATGTCTTTGAGGGGGGTCCTGAGGTGGTGCTGCATGCGGCAACCCAGGATCTGGAAATCCTGCGGCGCAAGGTTGGGACAGTCCCTTCCCGGATTTGCGACACCCAGATTGCCGCCGGCTTTCTCGGCTACTCGACGCCGTCGCTGGCACTGCTTCTGGAGACCTTCCTCGGGGTGCGCCTGGACAAGACCGATCGCCTCAGCGACTGGATGGCCAGGCCGCTCGAGCCCAAGCAGCTCGACTACGCCGCACAGGATGTTCTTTACCTGGTCGAGCTGCGGGACATATTGATGCGTCAGCTGCAGGAGATGAACCGGTTGGACTGGCTTTCCGAGGAGCTGGCGGACTTCCTTTCCCAGGGCTTTCGATTTACTTCGGACCCGGCTCGCTCATGGACCCGAATCCGCGAGGTGAAGGCGTTGAAGGGGCGGGCGCGCCACCTGGGCATGGCGCTTGCCGCGTGGCGCGAGGAACGGGCCATGGAACTCGACATTCCGGTACGTTACGTGCTTGCGGACCTGGCGGTCGCCACCGTTGCCCAAGCGGCACCTCGGCGGACAGCGGAGCTGCGTTCCATCCGGGGCGTCGAGTTGCGCAATTTGGCCAACGGTGTGGACAAGAAGATTGTCGAAGTGATCGAAAAGGCGCTGGTCCTGGGCCCTCCCACCGCCGAGGAGATGGTCCAGCCGGAGGCCGCGGACATCCCTCCCGGCTCGGCCGCGCTCCTTTCGGCATGGCTGACCTCCCGTGCCAAGGCGCTGCATATCGACCCCAACCTGCTTGGCACCCGCTCGGACTTGAATGAGGTGCTTGCGGGGACGGGAAATTCGCGCCTGTCGCGGGGATGGCGCAAAGAAGCGGTCGGCGGCTACCTCGAGAGGATTATCGCAGGCGAGATCGCCCTGTATCTGACCTCTTCCGGAGAGGTAAGCATGGTGGAGAACACCGGCGCCAAAGTTGACTGAGCGCGGCTCAATCGCTGCTTGCGCGCAGATCGACCCTGAGGACGAGGAACCCGTCCTCCAACGCCACCTCGGCATCACCGATGATCGCGTAGTCCATGAAGTCGAGCCTGGCCTGTTCGATGAAACGCATCCTCTCGGCACCTTCCACGGGTGGAAGCCCCCGGGACCTTACAGCCTTTGCGCGCTCCTGGAAGCGCTTGATCATTGCCTGGGGATCAAACTCGTCAGCCATGTCCTACAAAGTATCCGACCGGGCCGCTTGTGCAAGCTGGGGCAGTTCAGGGCCATTAGGCTGTATGTTTGCTAGCGGAGCGCGATTAGCTCCCCGCCGCGGGTCGGCCGTGGTGGTGCGGAATTCGGCTCGTTCTGGTTGCGGGATGAGCACGGTGGCGCCCTCGCTCTTGATGTTTTTTGGGAGTTGCTGGTGAAAAAGGGACGTCACAGGCGCTACGAGGAAGCACGCATGGCCAAGCGTGCCTTCGTCAAGCCGGTCGTGCGCTGTGTAGAGTGCGGGGGCGATTCGGTGCGGGGGCATGCTGATTGGTGCATGGCTGCGACCGAGGAAGAAGAGCTCCTGGAAGAAGGCGAGCTCTACCTGGATGAGTACGACGACTTCGACGACGATGAAGACGAAGACGACGACGGCGATGAGGACGAGGACGACAACGAGCCAGACGCCCGTTGAGGGCGACGGCCCTATTTTCTGAGCCCATGCAGATAGTGTGCCAGGCAAGACTTCTCCGCTGCCCTCCGCCCGCAGTTTCACCCGTGATCCACCGGATACCGTCGGGTGAGTCATGCTGAGGGCATTCGACGAAGGGCGGATCTACGGACACGTCCAAGCGGGCGAGGGGCCCCTCTGCGTCCTATTGCATGGCTGGGCGCGCGATTCGAGCGATCTGGCGCCACTCGGCTCCATGCTCGAGGCACGCGGCTTGCCCACGCTACGTTTGGACCTGCCGGGTTTTGGCGCTTCCCCCTCTCCGGATTCGGCCTGGGCAACACCTGAGTACGCCGAATCCGTAAAGCGCGTCTTGGACGAGGTTGGCGGCATCGGTGGTGAGACGGCCGTGGTGGTGGTGGGCCATAGCTTCGGTGGCCGGGTCGCCCTTCACCTATCTGCGATGTTGCCGCCGCCCGTGTCGGCGGCGGTCGTCACCGGCGTGCCCCTTTTCAGGCCCCAGGCGGGTTCCAACCCTCCGCTCTCCTATCGGGTGGTTAGGTGGGCCGCACGGCGCGGATTGATCGGGCAGGCGAGGCTGGAGGCGATGCGGCGCAGATACGGCTCGTCTGATTACCAGCGGGCCACCGGGGTCATGCGGGACGTTTTCGTCAAAGTCGTCAACGAGGACTACGCTGAACTGCTCACAGCGATCCGCATTCCCCTTTGGCTCGTATGGGGATCGGCCGACACGGCCGCGCCTGTAGAGCAGGCCAGGCGGGCCGCTTCGATGGTTCCCGGTGCCCAGTTGACCGTTTTGGACGGTCAGGATCATTTCGGTCCGGTGGCGACACCGGCCGCCT
>JAJYPE010000110.1 GCA_021795585.1 Actinomycetes bacterium
CGGGCACGAGTACGCGCCAGGGCAGTACGTCCTCGTCGAGAGGCAGGAGCTCGAACAGGTCTCATCGGACGGCAAGGACCATCGCATCGAGATCCTACAGTTCCCTCGCGCAGAAGAGCTCGACGCCGTCTACTTCATGAAGCCCTACTACCTTGAGCCTCAGGCCGGAGGCCACCGCGCCTACCAACTCTTGCGCAAGTCACTTGAAGGCGCCCACCGCGTGGCACTTTGTCGGCTCGTGCTGCGTAAACGCCCTCGACTCGCTACACTGCGTCCGTACACGGGCCAGGCGATGGCCCTTGAAACGATGCACGCACCCGATGAGGTTCGGGACGTGACAGCTCTCGAGCTCGGTGACGACGTCTCGCCAAGCGAGCCGGAGCTGCGGCTCGCTCAGGCCCTGATCGACACACTGGCCGCTCCCTTCGTGCCACAGGACCATGCCGATGCCTACAGGGAGCGCCTGACCACGCTTCTTGATCGCAAGGTCGCGGAAGCGCCCGCAGCCATCGAGCGTCCCGTCGGCGAGGACATGGACGACCTGCTGCAGCGCCTCAGGGCATCGCTTGAGACAGAGGGCGTGCACGTTTAAGAAGCCTCCCACCCTCAGTTCCCGTGGGCGATGCCGAGCCAACGGGGATGCCTGAGATTCCCGTCCTCGCTCCAGTCGAGGTATGCCACGTAGACCTGCGTCCGACCACGCGACATGGCGCGGCGCAATTCCTGCTGGGTTGCTCTGCCGATGTTGCCGACGGAGCCCACCGGTACAACGGTGCCGTCTTGATCGCTGCCGAGGCGCACGCTGCGAATCTCTCCCTTCGCCTCGTCCAGGCCGAGCACGACACAGCGCATCTCCCGCCAGCATTTCACCTTGCGCCAGAGTTCGCTTTTGCCACTCTCGTAGGGAGCATCACGCCGCTTGGCGACGATACCCTCGAGGCCGCTCTCCTTTGCCACCTGGTAGAGGGCGCGGCCCGCCCCGCCCACCGCTTCGACACGGTGTACGATCGGACTCTCGGGCAGGGCGGCAAGTTCCTGTTGCCTTAGGGCCAGAGGGGCACGCCTGAGATCCCTGCCACCGGCCATCAGGCAGTCGAAGACCATGTAGTGGACAGGTCCCTTGTCGCGATGGAGGCGATGCATCGCGGCAGGAAAGCTTGGCCGGCCGTCCTTGAGAACGACGAGTTCGCCATCAAGGACTTTCCCGCTGCCCCGAAGCGCCCGGCAGATGTCCGGGAAACGATGTGTCCAGCGCGTACCGCGCCGGCCATAGAGCCGCACGCCGTCGCCGTCTGCGTAGGCAAGGCAACGCAGGCCGTCCCACTTGATCTCGAACTGCCAGTCCGGGTCGTCGAACGCGTTCGTCCAAATCACAGGCTCCATGGGCTGCACGGGCTCTTCCATGCCCCTAGCCTTGACGGCAGCTCACGCGGCATGCGTCGATTCGGGCGGTGTGCAGCAGGCTACAGCCATGGACAACTCGATTCCTCACCTCAAGCACCCCGAGAAGCTCTGCTACCCGCAGGACGCGATCACGCGCAAAGACGTGCTGGACTACTACCTCGCGGTCTCAGGCCCTCTGCTGCGCTTCTGCCGCAGCCGTCCCCTGACGCAGATCCGCTACCCAGACGGCATAGAGAGCAAGGGCTTCTTCCAAAAGAACCCCCCAAGCGGCGCGCCAGCCTGGTTGGAGACCTGGCCGGTCGAGGGGACGCGTTACATCATGCTGCAGGATCAGAGCACGATCGCCTACGCCGTCGGCCTCGGCGGACTCGAGTTCCACATCTCGCCCCTGCGCTACCCGGACGCCGTTCACCCGGATCTTGCATGGGTGGACCTGGACCCGATGCCGCCCTTCGGTTTCGACGAGGCTGTCAAGCTCGCACGCCTTACGCTCACCGCGCTTGACGCCATCGGCATGCGCGCTCTGATCAAAACAACCGGCAAACGCGGCATCCATCTCTTCATGCCCATCCTGCAGGGTCCGACGCCACACGAGCTCTTCCTTGCCCTCAAAGGGCTAGGCATGGAGCTGCGTCGCGTGCGTCCGGAACTCGTTACCCTCGAGCGGGCGAAGGCAAAGCGGCATGGGGTCTACTTCGACTTCGGTCAGAGCGCGGCGGGCCACACCCTGGCGGCCCCGTACAGCCTGCGCGCCACACCCGGCGCGCAGGTCAGCTGCCCTATCACGCCGGAGGAGCTGCCGCACATCCGCCCGACGGACTTCACCCTGCGTACGGTGCCGCTCAGGCTGAGGGCAGGTGGCGACGCCTGGGCAGCAGGCATGGCGCCCCAGGACCCATCTCCACTCCTGCGTCTTGCGGCACTCGCGGGTCGCAGCTGATTCCAGGCAGATCGCAGAACGCCAAGCGCTGACAAGCAAAGACGGGGGCCGTCCCGTCGGGCGGCCTGATGCCACCTTCCGCAACGACCCCCGGATCTGCCGCTAGATGTCCGCGCTCAGTCCGCGGAAGCTGTCTTGCCGGCCTGTGCGAATTCCTTGAGCTTCGCCTCGGACTCGAAGGTCGGTATGCCGCTGCCGACGCCCCAGTAGTAGAAACCGAGAGCGACGATCGCGACGACCAGCATATCCCAGCCGTAGGGGATGATCTGGTGCGGTGCGCCGAAGTTCGAGGAACCGATGTAGGTCAGGATCAGGATCGCGATGATGTACGCGACGAGCCAGTAGCCTGCCTTGACGTACTTCCAGGAGTAGATCTCCACGTCCTCGGCGAACGTCGTGACGCCATACGCGTAGAGGAGGACGCCGATGAGGAGGATCAGCGCGACCGGCGCGTCGATCGCCCAGCCGGACCAGTAGAGGATCAGCGACGCGACCACGAACGCGGCCGGGCCGAAGAATCCGAGGCCGTTGAGGCGGAATGGACGCGGCATGTCGGGCATGGTCTTGCGGAGAACGGTGACTGCCACGGGGCCGATGATGTACGTGAACACGGTCGCGTTCGAGACGAGGCCCACCAGTGCCGACCACGAAGGAAGCGGCAGCAGGAAGGCGAGGCCGAGGACGACCGTGAACACGAGTGCCCAGAGCGGAACGCCGCTCTTCGGGTGAACCCAGAGGAGGAACTTCGGGAAGTAGCGGTTCTTCCCCATGGCGTGCATCACGCGCGAGGTGGAGGCAAGGTACACGTTGCCGGTGCCGGCCGGGGACCAGATCGCGTCCAACAGCAGGATGACCGCAAGCCAGCCGAAGCCAGCGAACTTCGAGAGGTCGGAGAACGGAGCGGTGAACTCTCCCTTCGTGCCGGCCCAGCCGTGTGCCAGCTGGGCAGCGGGCATGTTGCCGACCCAGACGGTCTGCAGGAGGATGTAGAGCACCACGCCGATCACAATCGCCCCGATGACCGCACGCGGCACGTCGCGCTGCGGGTTCTTGGCCTCGCCCGCGAGGTCCAACGCTTGCC
This sequence comes from Actinomycetes bacterium, assembly GCA_021795585.1. GTDB lineage: Bacteria > Actinomycetota > Acidimicrobiia > Acidimicrobiales > Acidimicrobiaceae > Acidithrix. The sequence continues at coordinate 3,426 of JAJYPE010000110.1, forward strand.
GGAAGCCGAGGTAGGCGAAGATAATGCCGCCGAGCGGAATCGCCGCGAAGATGCCGGAGGTACCCAGCGGCGTGAACCCGCCGTAGCTGCCGAAGTTGGCCGCGTTGAAATGGCCACCGAACAGCAGGACGACGACCGCCAGCGTCGGGATCGCAAGCTTTAGCAACGTCCAGATCGTGTTCGTCTTGCCAAAGACCCAGATGCCGAAGTAGTTGATGAAGAAGAACAGGAGCATGAAGACCACCGACATCAGAATGCCGACCGTCGTCAGGGAGGCGGTGTGGGTCGAGTAGACGGCGGGCCAATAGTAGCCCATGAACTGGACCGCGGCCTCAGCCTCGATCGGCGGGACGGAGGCGTACGCGATCAGGGCGCCCCAGCCCATGATGTAGCTGACGAACGTGCCGTGGGAGAACTGGGGGTAGCGGACGATCGCGCCTGCCTCAGGCAGCGCGCCACCAAGTTCCGCGTATACGAGACCGATCAATAAAACCGCGATGCCACCGATCAGCCACGAGAGGTCTGCGGCGGGGCCGGCCATGAATGCGCCCTTCCACGAACCGTACAACCAGCCCGAACCGATGATGCCGCCGAGGGACGTCATCAAGAGGTCGAGATAGGTCAGTTCGCGGCGCAGGGTACCGCTAGCCGGCGCTGCCTTCGCTGCCGCTTGTGCCACTTGGTAAGAACCCTCCTTTCAGCGTGGGAACGGTCACCCGAAAGACGCTGAAACACCACCTCTTCTTCAGAAGTTGGCCTCTGCTATTCGCGCAACCACAGGAAAATTCCTTTCGACCACGGAGCACCTACGCGCAAAGTGGGCGTGCTTGCCATGCGGAGGCGGCTCACCACCCGTGGCGGACGATTGTCCATGACTGCGACCGGACAGCCAGAATCGGCGGATGCACGCCGTACCGGGCGGTTTGGCGGCACTGCCTGCATGGACTCCCTGCTGGCTTCTGCTCGCCTGGATCCGCCAGCCATACCTCGTCGGCGATGCTTGAGACACGCCTCTTGCGGTTTGCGCAGACCCCTCGCGTTTGACAGTGCCCGAAGCGACCGCTCGGGACTGGCCGAGCCGTCCTCTCGCCCGCAGAGGTTCCGGACAGCCGCAAGACGTCTGTCCACCGGCGACGATCGAGTAGGGTGACGCCAGGTGATCAACCCGGCGTCAGCCCTCTCACAGAACCGGACGTGCGTTTTTCGCATCCGGCTCCTGAGAGACCTCAAGCAGTTCGATACTGCTCCAACAGAGCAACCGGCAGGGCCTGCAGATCTGGGAGTCCCAACTCCTTGAAGTGGCTGTTGGGCAGGGCAAGGCTGAGAAGCGGACTCGCGGAGTTCCGCCGTCGCCGCATGGAGATCTTTTCGAATTCGCCATGGTAGCCTCTCTGGCGCAGAGCCCGATGGAGGGGCTTCCAGCTCTTCCACTCGCGCATCTGCATCATCCGGAGCCTCCGGCGTATCCAGCCCATGAGCTCCTCGATGAGCCCCTTGCAGTTGGCCATCTTGAAGTAGTTGTACCATCCAAGGAGCAGACGCCTGAGCGCCTTCACAGCATCTTCCACTCTCCCACCGTGGTTTCTCGGTGTGAGTGCGCGGACTTTTGCCTTCAGTCGCTCAACCCGTTTCGGGTCCACCGACGTGCTTCTTCGACGGATTACCACTCCCAGAAAGTGGACGCCCTCTCCCACATGGGTGAGCCGTGTCTTCTCCCTGTTGACCACGAGCTTGAGGTCCCCCTCAAGGAGTTCTGTGGCGATCTTACTGTAGCGCTCAGCCTGCCCCCGACTCTTGGCGAAGACCAGGATGTCATCAGCGTACCTAACGATCCGGATCCCTTTCTCCTTCATGGCCTGGTCGAATCTGTTCAGGTAGACGTTGGAAAGGAGGGGCGAGATCACCCCGCCCTGAGGGCTCCCGACCTCCGTCTCCTGAAAGACTCCGTCCTCCATGACTCCCGCCACAAGGAACTTCCGGATCAGCTTCAAGACCTCGCCGTCGCTGACCCTCTCGGCTACCGCGTCGAGGATGAGGGCATGATCGAGGCGGTCAAAGCACTTTGAGAGATCCATATCCACCACGTGCTCAAGCCCGTAGCGGTTCAGGAACATCTCGGCCTTCGCCACCGCCATCTGCCCGCTTCTCCCCGGCCGGTAGGCGTAGCTCGATGGGTGGAAGTCCGGTTCGAAGATGGGTTCCAGGACCTGCAGGAGCGCCTGCTGCACCACCCGGTCTTTCACCGTCGGAATGCCCAGGAGCCTTTGGCCGCCGTCCGGCTTGTCGATGGTGACGCGCCTGACGGGGCTCGGCTCATACCTGCCGGTACGGAGCTCCAGGTGGATCTGATCCAGTGCCTCGCCAAGACGGTCGCCGAACTCCGCCACGGTCTCCCCGTCGATTCCGGGGGCGCCTTTGTTGGAGCGCACCTTCTTGTACGCCTCGCGAAGGTTGTCGAGGCGCCAGACTTTGTCTATGAGGCTGTACCATTTCCGCACCCTGTTGCCCCCTCTCTGTCGTCGAGCTTCTTCAGGGATCCTTCCTCTCGAGTGCAGTCCCTTCGGCCATTTCCTTGGGGCGTCTTTAGCCTTGCGGCAATCTTACCCCGGTCTTCTGGCCTAATCTGCCGGATGGTCGCACCCCCCAGCAGGCTCGTCACCCCCGGGCGGCCGGTCCCTCGCGCATTCCAGCGCTCGTTCGTGTCCCTCGAGGGGCTCTCTCCCGATTCCGCTCTCTTCGGTCTCCCTTCGCCCCTTCGCACCGATCCTTCGCTTTTGGCCAAGGACCGCCGTCCATATTCCATGGACGTCCCTCACGTTTCGCCCTTCAGGCCGTTACCGGCCCTTCATCGGCATGAGGTTCTTCACTACTACGGGCTCATATGCCACCCGCCGCGCATTCTCGGCCCTTGCGTTTCCGCTTGTGGCCTCGTTACCGGTGTCCTTCCCACCGGACACGACGGGCTTCCCCGGGTAAGTCGCGCATGCCTGAGAGTGAGGCCATCCGTCACAACTCCATGGGTTATCCAGCTTTCGGGCTTTCCCACATTTCGCAAGGTTACCCACCCATCGAGCCAATCGGTACGCCTGCGCTATGTCCCACTCTCTCCCTTCGGCTTCCTTCGGACCCCACCGTTACCGGTGACGCCCTTGCCTACAGGTTGCCTTCCCGCTGGTGAGGCGGCGGGGGCGTTCTCCCCCTGGCATTGCGCACATGCCGGGCGCACAAAAAGCGGCGCCCCCCCTCGTGGG
>JAJYPE010000111.1 GCA_021795585.1 Actinomycetes bacterium
CAGGCGACTCACCCTGCCGGATTGATGGACGTGGTCGGCATGCCCGGAGTCGCCTCACAAAAGAAGCTCTCCGATGCCGGATACCTGGTCAAGATCTCATACGCGCCCTCTGGGGAATACCCTCCCGGCTATACAACCGCTCAGATTCCTCCGGCTGGCAGCAACACCGCTCCTGGCTCGCTCATTACCATCACCATATCCAATGGCACCATCACCTTCCCACAACTGGTCAATGTCCCCAACCTGCTAGGAATGACCTCAGAAGGGGCCGCGGGGGCGATCAGCAGCGCCGGGTTGTCGGGAAGTTGCCAGTTCCAGACTTCGCCACCACCCGTGCTGGCGCCCGACACCGTCTGGGAGCAGAATCCCGCGCCAGGCACCCAGGTGGCAGTAGGTAGCACTATCCAGTGTCAGTCCGAACCCCCGCCCTCAGCGGGCTAGTCATAGACGCACGAACCGAAACTTAGCCGTCCCGAGGCACCGCTCCCGGCCGGGACCAACGCCGCTCAGTTTGCAGCTTTCCAAACTGATCCAGCCCTTCGTAGCGTTCCGCCGCGCAATTCCCTAATTGGCCGGGTAAACCGTGAAAGTCTGCGTCCAGGTATAGAAATCGCGAGCCGCCTTGCCCTGTTCCCGCGGGCCAAAGCTCGACTCCTTCGTGCCACCGAACGGCGCGTAGAAATCCACCCCGGCTGTCGGGGCGTTCACCCTGGCGAGCCCGGTCTCCAGCCGGGCACCGAGCCTGAGCGCACGATCGAGATCCGAGGTGAAGACCGAGGCCACCAGGCCATAAGGCACATCGTTGGCAATGCGTATCGCCTCGGCCTCGTCGGCGGCCTGCATAACCAGCGCGAAGGGACCGAATATCTCTACACGGGCCAGCCGTTGGCTCTGGTCGAGGCCGGCTACGAGCGTCGGCTCGACGTAATAGCCGTCTCCGCTTCGGCGGCTGCCGCCCGAGAGAATGCGCCCGCCTCCTGCAGCAGCTTCGGCGCTCGCCTCGGCCACCGCCGACGCGGCCAGGTCGGAAATCACCGGCCCCACCACAGTTGCCGATTCGGCCGGATCTCCTACCTCTAGGGCCTCCACCTCCGCCACGAGCGCGTCGACAAAGTCGGGTACGTTTCCCACCACGATGATCCGGCTCGTGGCGGTGCACTTCTGGCCGGAAAAGCCCATGGCCGCGCCGGCGATCATCTTCGCGGCAGGGACCAATGCGGCATCGGGGAAGACGATGGACGGATTCTGTCCGCCCATCTCCGTCTGAACCGGTATGCCCCGGGCCGCACAGGCCAGGGCGACGGCCTTGCCGACTTTGGTCGACCCCGTGAAGGAGATCGCATCCACATTGGCGATCAGCGCCTCACCGGTGGCCTTGTCGCCCGGCACCACCTGGAACAGCCCTTCCGGCAAGGAGGCATCGAGTATCTCCTTCAAACGCAGCGCGGTCGCCGTTGCCGCGGGCGCGGGCTTGAGGAGCACGCCATTGCCATAGGCCAGCGCCGGCGCTGCCTTCCACAGGGGGATGGCCACCGGGAAGTTCCAGGGGGTTATGAGCCCGGCGACGCCGTGAGGACGTCGCCTGGCGATGAGCAGGCCATCGGGATTGCCAGCGGGCAGGGAGTCACCATCGGGGTCCAGTGCCGCCTGGGAGTAATAGCGCAGGATGGAGACACCTCTTGCCACTTCGCCGGCCATCTCCGCCACCGGCTTGCCCACCTCGCGGATAGCGAGATCAGTCATCTCCCGGGTGGCGGCCTCCAGGGCCTCCGCTGCCTTTGCGAGCGCATTTGCTCGTGCGACGGGTCCGGCTGCCCACCACTCCCCCTGCGCCCGCCGCGCATTGGCCGCGGCTGCCGCCACCTCCCCTACGGGAGTCTCGGGAAAAGTGATCAGAACATCCGCGGGAAGGGCCGGCGAAACACTCTTGAGAAGGTCCACTTGGTACTCGCTTTCTCGCTAGGCGCGTCGCGCCCCTCCCCGCTACGGACGTCGGCCGTCATTGGCGGGTGGCTACGAATGCAAAGGTAGACGACCCCAGGGGCGCTTTGTGCCCCAAGACCAACAAGGTGGCAAGGCCGGCCTAAACATCGATTGTGGTCGGGCACTAAGGCTAAGTGCATGGCCCAGAACTGATCCGGCTGTCTGGACTTCCCCACAGAATCTGCGTCTTCGAATCCCGGGGACCCGCCTCAGCTGCCGCCATCTAGCGTTCGTTTCCCCAGTGCCGGCACTTCATCGAACGCGACCTGAGGAATGGCAAAGGCACTAAGCGAGGCGTAAACGACTCCTTCGCGAAACAGGACCTTCCCGACGCCGGCCGAGGGCCAGAAGGCAGCCGGAACCTGGGCGAGGATGCAACGCCCCCGGGCATGCACGCTTCTCCCGAGCACGCCACAACATCTCGTGGCGCGTGCACTGCCCCAGGGCAGACGACGAAACGTAAGGGGCCATTTGCGGAAGCGCCACTCCGGCGATGCACCCTCTCAATCGATTGTGAGAATACAGCACGACTATTTCCAGCAATGGAGCCTCGGCTCATTCCAGGAGCGTCACCGCGTCGCCGACGCCGAAGTCGCCAGGGCTTTCCACCTTCGCGTAAACGCCTAGGTTTCCACCGGTTTGCACCTCCAGCGCACGCAGGATCGACGGCGCAAACATTAGTCCCGGCTGCTCCATGGTCGTCATGACGCAGCGCTCCGTCGGCTTATGAACGCTCATTACCGTCCTGCCGACGCCCAGGCGCCGGCCCACCCAGGAGTCCTCCGTCCTGCCCGCGCCTTGCACGTCCAGAACCAGGTTTGGCCGGAAGCGGCGTGATTCGATCGAGGCGTTAGACAAGATGGCGGCAAGCCACTCCAGTGACGAGGTCGTGACCAGGTGCAGCGCTGAATCATCCAAGTGCGACACCTCCTCCTCGAAGGAGAACTCGACCTCTTCGCCCACCAGGTTCGAGAAGGCTATGGCGGCATCGGGGCTTCCAACGGGCATCTCGATGCCGTCGGCAAGGGATACCAACACGGCGCCGTCAGAGGCGATGCGGGACGAAGCGCCCAGAAGCCCGTTCATGCGGCGGAAGCGGCGGGTGTTCTTTCCACTCCCGAGCTTGCCGTCCCTGCCCCGCAGCGCCCAGGCCCGGTCGCCCTCAACACCTCTGGCGTCGAGACCCACGCGATCTATGCGCTCCCCGCCGAGTGACTTGACCGGATAGCGCCAGATCTCCGCCACCCGGCCGACCACGATTTCACCCATGGCTCGCCATACTAGGGCTGCTGATCAACCGGGCGGCGCGACAAGTACCGACAAGCTATCGGCAGCGTTGAACAGGTAGGCCCCGTCCGCATCGGGCCCGTCAAGGCGGGGGGCGGATTTCCCCTCCCTTGCCCTCGGCCCCTCCGGCGACCAGTCCCGCCGACTCGGCGAAATAAACGTTACTGACAAGGGCGGTCACCCGCCAGACTCAGTGCCCGGCTCCGAGTTGGCGTGAGGGAGAAGCCACTTCCCCCGTCAGCCACCTTCTCCGCCGATACGGCGCGGCTCCACCAGACCTAGTTCGTACGCAAACACCACCGCCTGGACCCGATCCCGCAGCGCGAGCTTGGCAAGGATGTGTGAGACGTGGGTCTTCACCGTCGGCTCGGACAGGAAAAGATGTGCGGCTATCTCCTGGTTGGAGAGGCCCTTCGCCAGCTCGAGCAGCACCTCGCGTTCCCTGGCGCTCAGCTCATCCAAGGCATCGGGGCGCGATGGCGGTGTCGAGGCGCGGGGCCGGGCAAGCTCGAGCACCTTACGCGCGACCGACGGCGAGAGGGCCGCATCGCCGGCAGCCACCGAACGCACCGCCTTGACAAGCTCTTCGGGGGTGGCATCCTTCAGCAAAAAGCCACTTGCGCCGTTGCGCAGCGCCTCCAAGACGTATTCGTCGATGGAAAAGGTGGTGAGCATCAAGATTCTCGTGGTAGTGATGCGCCGTGCCGCTTCCAGGCCATCGAGGCGCGGCATGCGAATGTCGAGTAGCACCACCTCGGGCCGTAGTACCTCGCATAGGCGCACCGCCTCTTCGCCATCCCCGGCCTCACCGACGACATGTATATCCCCCTGCGCCTCCAGTATCGTTCGCAGGCCGGAACGAACGAGGGGCTGATCGTCCGCAACGACGACGTTGATGGTCACCCGGGCACCCCTCCCACTGGAAGCCGTGCCTCGACCACGAAGCCGTCGCTGCCTCGCGCCTCGGCCAAAAGGGTTCCGCCAAAGAGGCTGAGGCGCTCCCGCATCCCCGCCAAACCATGGCCGGGCCCACCTTGATTGGCTATCTGCCGTCCGGTGTCCTCTACCGTCAGAGTCACCGAGCCGGGGGCGAAGGCAAGCTCAACCGACCCGACTGCACCTTCGCTGTGCTTGACCACGTTGGTGAGAGCCTCCTGGGCCACCCGGTAAAGACAGAGCTCCTCAGCCTCCGACAGCGCCGAAGGCTCCCCCAGGACCCGGTATTCGATCGAGATCCCGGCTTCGTTCGCCCTTCCCACCAGCATCGGCAGCTCCGAAAGCCTGGGTGCCGGAGCCCTGGCCGGACCAACGGCATCCTCGGACCGCAGGACGCCCAGCATCCTGCGCATTTCGGCCATCGCCTCGCGGCCGGTGTCTGCCAGGACGTCCAGCGAGTCTCGCAGTTCGGACTCCTTGGGGAGCGACTCACGGATGGCACCCGCCTGAACGACCATGAGGGAGACGTGATGAGCGACGACGTCGTGGAGGTCGCGGGCGATGCGCACCCGCTCCTCCGCCACCGCGCGCTGGGCCAGGAGTTCCCGCTCGTGCTCGAGCCGTGCCGATCGCTCCCTCAACTCCCGTACGTAGGCGCGGTTTGTTCCAAACCAAAGCCCCAGCGAGCTCACCGGGACGACGAAGGTTACCGCTCCAAGCAGGCTGAACAGACTGTTCAGGCCATAATTGCCAAGGCTTTCCCCTCGCAGGAGCGAGGATACATAAATAACTCCGATCACGCCTGCGGCAACCCGGGCGACCTGTTTCCAGCTGCGCCTGAGCGCGTAACTCCCCAGCGCATAGAAGAAGGGAAGCGGGTAGATGCTGGGGCCGGCAACGCTGCGGGCATCCCGCATCACAAGCGTCACAACAAGAACGAAAGCGAGCACGAGAAGCGGGCGCCGCTTTGCGAAGAAGAGCGAGGCCGACCCTGCGACGCCAAGCGCGGCGAAACCGATCGCCAGTGGCAAAGAGGCGCGCGTTCCACCCGCGCCCAGCAGGTGCACCCGGTTCGCTATCGGCAGGGCAACGCTGGCTGCCAGCATCAGTGACAAAAGTAGCCAGGATGCCGCTTTGGCCATCCTCGAGCTCAGCTCCATGCCTCGCGACGAACCCTCGGAGCCACCCATCTCAGTCGAAGCCCGCATGGCCGAAATGCTATGCGTCCATGGAATACGTTCGCCAAGCGCCGCTGGCCAGCAGCACCACGGCCCAGACGACGAGCACCAGCACCGCCGTCAGCACACTCTCCGGGAGCACGTGCCCGAACGGTCCACGCACATCGGGGTTGAGAGCGTGCTCGGCCGCCAGTGGCAACAGCTTGCGCGCGCCGCCGAGCGTGCTGATCTGGGCGAGTAGGCGCTGGCCGAACAGCGTCCAAACCAGGAGCACGCCGACCGTCACCGAGCGCGAGAGCGTGAGCGAAGCCAGGCCCAGGGCGAGCATGAGGTTGAAAAGGGTGACGACCACCGTCACCCAGGAATTCCGGAATATCCCCGACCAGGTCGGCACGGGAAGGCCGGCCCGGAAGACGAAGGTCCCGATGATCACCAGAACCAGCGCGGCGAGGATGAACACCAGGAAGAAGAGTGCTCCGCCGGCAATGCGGGCGGCGAATAGGGAGATCCTGCTCCGGCCGGTAGCGACCTGGTCGCGGAAGACGCCGGTGCTCTGATCGGCCGATCCCGCCCTCGCGCCCACCACGATCGCCCCGGTTGCCCCGATGAAGGTCAGGATGTTGATGACGTTGGCGAAGTTGGACGATCCACCCGCAGGTCCGTGCGCAGCCGGGTTGTACAGATGGAAGGCCTCGACCACCACGAAATAGATGATCACCACGCCAACCGTCATCAGAAGAGCGGTTATCAGCTGCGACTTGTTCCGGCGCAGTTTCAGGACCTCGGCCGAGACCATTTTTCTCGCGTACCACATGTCAAGCCCTTCTTTCTACCTGATGCCCATGTCGCTGGTGACCGAGAGGAACTCGTCCTCGAGGGTGGCCTTGGCCGGCTCCAGCCGCTCCACTGAGACACCTGCGCCGACAAGGGCGCTGTTGAGCTGGTGTCCTCTCACGCCGGGGTGAAGCGACACCATCCACTCTGCGATGGAAATCTCTTCGACGCCTTTTACGAAATCCAATTTGGACAGAGTTGCCCGGGCCAGCTCCGGCTCCAGCACCTCCAAAGTGACACGTGCGTAATCGCGCCCACGGAACTCGTCCAGCCCGCCTTGGCGCACGACCCGGCCTTTATCGACAATTGCCACCTCATCGCAGGTCTTCTCCACCTCGTCCAGCAGGTGGGAGGAGAGGATGACCGTCCGGCCCTCCTCCACGAAGGAGCGGATCAGCAGCCGGAACTCCATGATGCCCGCCGGATCCAAGTGTAGGGCGACA
>JAJYPE010000112.1 GCA_021795585.1 Actinomycetes bacterium
GCAGCTCCTCGACCTCTTGGCCAATTTCTCGCCTGCGGATTTCGGCTGCCTGGCCAAGGTGGCGCCACGCGTCCTTCGACACGACCCACAGACCGCCTTCCTGATGCCGAATGAGCCTACGGCGGACTTCCTGCAAAGCTGTGGGATAACCGAAGGCACGCTTGAACGTGTAGTGCGACCGTTCCTGAAGGGAGTCTTCCTTGAAGAACAGCTTCAGACGCCCGCCTCAATGGCCGCCTTCGTGGCTCACAACTTCCTCCGCGGATCGGCCTTCGTGCCCTCCATGGGCATGGCTGAAATCCCCAGCCTCATGGCCGAGCAGCTCGGCACTTCCAAGATCCATCTTGGTTCCGAGGTGGTCGCCGTCTCCGACGAGTCGGTGGCGCTGTCGGGGGGCGAGGAGATCGGCCATGACTACGCGGTGCTGGCGATTAAGCCCAGCCGTCTCACCAAGCTCACCGGCGAGAATGGTATCGACACCAGAACCAGATCAACTTCGACGCATTATTTCGCGAGCGAAGTCGACCTCGCGGCCGGCAAGACCGTGTTGGTTGCCTCTTCCAACACATCGGTTACCACGATCGCCGTAATGGACCTGGTGGCACCTTCCTACTCGCCCAAGGGCACCCACCTGGTATCAGTATCTTCCCTCGGCACAGATACGCCCGATGACCAAGCAGCTGACTTTGCCGCAGATGCCCTGCGTACCGACAAGGCAGAGTTGAGCCACCTGCGCACCTACCGCATCTCCGAAGCGCTCCCGGTCTCGTTCGGCGCAGGTCGCGCCGGCCGACCCTATTTCCGAGCATTCTCCCGGCGACTGTACCTGGCGGGAGACTTCATCGAGAATCCCTCGATTGACGGAGCAATCCGTTCGGGACGTCTTGCCGCCGAAGCGGTGATGGCCGCGCGCTGGAAATCCCGTCGAAACGAGGGGCGGCCCCAGAACAGCTAGCTCGCTGCCGGCCGTACCTAGACTTGGGTTCGCGCCAGAAGGCGCACTACGAGGCGGATGGAGGCTCGTTGCTACTGGACCGCAGGGACGGCAAGGGATCTGCCCCCGATATTGTCTTGGGCGGACGCGTCCCGGGAAGTATCGAAGCGCGCCTCGAGGAGATCGCCGGCAAGCAGGCGATGATCATCTCCTCAACTCCTTCTCCCCATAAGGGGGCCCTAACCGAGCAGGACGGCCAGAAGATCGCAGCGGCCGTACGCAAGGCAGTCCAGCTGGAACTACCGATCGTCCTCCTCCTTTCGACCTCCGGGGCTTCCATCCATGACGGTGTCGCTTCGCTGCATGGCTGGGGCGCGTCCGCGGCCGCGATCGCGGCTGCCTCCGGCGTCGTGCCGATCATCGCCGGCTTGCACGGTCCGGCGGTCTCGGGGCCCGCGCTCCTCCTCGGCTTGGCGGACATCGTTATTACCACCCCGGACTCCTTCGCCTTCGTCTCCGGACCGGACATGGTGCGCAGCTTCACAGGCGTCGATGTGGACGCCACCGGCCTCGGAGGCTCGTATTCGCTAGCCACCAGGTCAGGCGTCAGCTTCCTGGAGGCCGCTGATCTCGACGAGATTCTCGAGCAGGTCGAAGAGATCCTCGCGTTGCTCCCGCGCTCCACCAACGAACTTCCACCTCACGTGCCGAGCGAAGACCCCATAAGCAGGGCATGCCCCGCCTTGGAGAAGGTGATACCGGCCGCCGCCACCGGGTCGTACGATGTCCGCGAGGTCATCAGTGAAATCGCCGATGATGGCTACTTCCTGGAGCTGCGAGCGGGCTGGGCTCCCCAGCTGGTCGTCGGATTGGCCCGGATCGGTGGAAACACCGTCGGCATACTTGCCAACCAGCCCAGGGTACTAGCGGGCACCCTCGACATACCGGCGGCGCAGAAAGGCGGGCGCTTTGTCCGTTTTTGCGACGCCTTCAACATCCCGCTGATCACTCTGGAGGACACCCCCGGCTTCCTCCCGGGCAAGGACGTCGAGTGGCGCGGCATGATCCGCCATGGTGCCGAGATGGCCTTCGCCTACGCCGCCTGCGGAGTCCCCCGCATCTGTCTGATAATGCGCAAAGCCTACGGCGGCGCGTATATCGTCATGGACTCCAAAGGAATGGGTTCCGACGTCGTATTTGCGTGGCCGAAGGCGGAAATCGCCGTAATGGGCGCCCAAGGGGCTGCCCAGATACTGATGAGAAGATCGACGCCGGATGAGCGCAAGGCCTACGAGGGTGAGTACCAGGAGAGGTACTTGACCCCCTACGTCGCGGCGGAGAGAGGCTTTGTGGACGACGTTATCGAGCCGGTCCGCACTCGTGAGGCGGTGGCGCTGGCACTTGACATGCTGCTCAGCAAGAAGGAGCGCATCCGCAACGCAAAGCACGCCAACTCGCCGATGTAGCCTCGGCGCGCCGCTTCAAACGCTTTTCCAGACCCGCCCCTTCAAATAAGGCGCCAGTTCCTTTGCCAAGTGCTCGTTCAACGCCGCGTCTCTTGGCCTTTTCAGCTCGAGCAAGTTGGGCATTGACGCAAACGCGAGCACGGCATCAAAGAGGTCCAGCGCCTGGCTCTTGGTGGGAGCCGGAATGACTACGGGCCCGAACACGGGAATCGAGCCGTTCAGCACCAGCGTGGGAACACCGAAGCCGCCGAATTGGTCCACCAAGTAAGAATGGTCCGCCCGCACCGCCGCCTCAGCCTCTGTTGAATGCACCGATTGATCGACTAGAGATGCGTCGAGACCGATTGCCTCCACGAATCGCGCCGCGTGGCCCGGCTTGTGGATCTTCTCCCCGTGCAGATGAAGCGCGGAACCAACCTCCAAGTAGAACCGGTCCGCCAGCGCGGGGTCGCGCTGCTTGATGAGCCAGGCCAACTTCATCAAGGAGAAGCCATAAGACCAGTCACGCTCCCACGGATGGCGCTTGCCCTCCTCGAGATTGGCCTCTTCGAGGGAAAAGAAGCGGAAGTCGAGCCGGAAGTTGGAGGCGCGGGCTACTTCACGAATCCACAGGGAAGCGGCGAAAGCGAACGGGCACAATGGGTCGTAGAAGAAGTCCACCGAAGTGATGTCTTCGCGTCTTAGCTTCGACTTTTTGGCGTGCTTGCCTTCTTTCATCTCGTTTCGCCCTCTCGTCCCCTAAATGACGAACCCCAGGTTTTCGTAGATCCGGCGTGCAAGCTGCTCGTTTCCCTGGAAGGTCACCGACCCGTCATCCAGGTATCTGGGGGCCACGAGTCGTCCGGCGGCTGCGAACAGATACGCCTCGAATGTGCATCGCAGTACCGCGTCTTCGATTGCGTCGGTCTCCTTTACAACGGCGGCCCTGCCGTCCTGGACCCTGACCCGGACACTGCCTATTACTTCAGACCTGGAGAGGACTTCCACGCGGACCGTCGTGCCCTCCGGAGGGATCACCTTCTTGCCCACCACGTAGGGCAGTCCGGCAAGCAAATGGTCGAGCGCGATGCGGCCCGAGCGCTGGTGGGCAAGGAACGACCCGCCAGTGGAAATCCGGATGTCCTGCTCATGCACGAAACAATCCATCACTCGAATCGCCATGAAGTCCCGATAGCTGCCCTTCCCGACCGGCAGCCAGCTGTCCGCGTCGAACTGCTCCTCGCTCATCGCATCCAGCAAATCGAGGCGGGCATTGATAGCCGCCTCGAAGATTCCAAGGACTTCGGCGCCGCTCTTGGGCCGCATCGAATTCACCCAGGCCTCGTTTGAACGCCCGACCTCGTTCTTCACGTGCTCACCAAACGACTCCGGGGCCGGCGTCGTCTCGCCGAGAAGCTGCCGCTCAGTGCCGACTACATGGGAGAGGACGTCCTTCACCGACCAGCCCGGGCAGTCACTGGCCTGCTCCCACTGGTCAGGCGTCAGCTGGCTGCAATACCCGTCCAGGGAGTACCACGTCTCCCGAAGCGCCGACACGATGAACGAAGAGGTGTACTTCACGCTCCCTCCTTAGTTTCCGGACCCAGCCTATGCCCCTCAGCCACGACACGTCATCCCGACCCGCCTGGCCGTATGCGGCAAGCTGAAAAACCGCTGAATTACACCAAAGCGCGTTTTCAAGAGAAATCCGTTTTGCCTTCACGAATGTGGCCAAACATATATAATCAGGCGAATTCATCTTTATTTTCGATTGAATCAGGGGGATAAGTGACGGCGATCGATGAATCCGATAGACACGTCGGACAGGAGGGCGGCCTGCGAAACGGAGCGCTGGGTCTCTTCGAATCCGCTGTGATGGGCGTCGCGGGCGTTGCTCCCGCATACTCGATCGCCGCCTCGACTGCTACGCTCTTCGGCGCTGTGGCTCTCGGCGGTCCAGCCGCGCTTCTCTACTGCGGTATCGCGATGTTCGGGATAGTTTGGGCGTTCAACCACCTCGGACGGCTGGAGGCCAACGCCGGCGCGACGTATTCCTGGGTCAGGCGAGCCCTTCATCCGGTTCTCGGCTACATCTCCGGCTGGGCGCTCGTAGTCTCCGCCCTCATCTTCATGGTGGCGGGATCCTTTCCCGCGGGCTCGGTCACCCTGGGCCTCTTCTCCAATTCGCTAGCCAACAACACGACTGCGGTGACCATCTTCGGCACCGTGTTCTTCCTACTCATGGTCGCAGCCGTAATCGCAGGCGTGACCGTGACGGCCACGGTCCAGGTGGTCATGTCCGCCTTGGAGCTGGGGATCCTGGTCCTGTTCGCGGTGCTGATGCTGCTGCACGGCCACGACGCGCACACCTTCACCTGGAGTTGGCTCTCTCCGTCTATCTTCCACGGTTCGTCGGGCTTCTTCGCCGGAGCGCTGGTGGCGGCCTTCTATTACTGGGGCTGGGATGTTACGGCAAACCTGAACGAGGAGACCAAGGGCTCAAAGGTGACGCCGGGCATCGGTGGCATCATCGGAGTCGTGGTGGTATTCGCCCTTTTCGAGGTCTTCACCATAGGTTCGAACCTCGTCCTCACCTCGAAGGACATCACCAATAACGCCGGGGACGTCCTCGGCGTGCTCGGGCAGGTGGTCTGGCCTGGCCTCGGTGGCAAGATCATCGTGGTGGCTGTAATCCTCTCCACTGTCGCCACTCTGGAGACGACCATCATCCAGGTAACCCGCACGCTTTACGCCATGGGGCGGGACGGGACCCTTCCACGTGCGCTGGGACGCACCCACAAGGTTCGGCGCACCCCCGTGGTGGCGACCATCGTGGTTACCGTCATTTCGGTGGGCCTCTTCATCGGCTCCAACTACGTCGGATCGATCGGAACGATCCTCTCTGACGCCATCAACGCCATCGGCCTGCAGATCGCCATCTACTACAGCCTGGCGGGCCTGTCGGTCGTGGTGCTTTATCGAAGGCACATTTGGCGGTCGGTCTCGAACTTCATCTTCATGGGACTGTGGCCGCTAGGGGGCGCGATCTTCATGATCGCAATGTTCGTCAAGTCGGTCCCGGGCCTGAACGGCACCACGCTGGCAGTCGGTCTCGGGGCCATGGCCCTAGGCATCATCCCGATAGCCATCTACTGGTCCAAGGGGCGCGACTACTTCAAGATGCCGTCGCGGGAAGAGCGAATCGCCCTCGACCACGAGATCGCGGTGGATACGGCTGATCTCTGATCCGGCCCGGTGTCGACCACTGAACCTTGATTCAGGCTGCCGTCAACGTCAGGGGCCGGCCGTTCGAGCCGCCCCTTCCGTTGACGCGAGGGAATGCACCCGGGCACACATGGTGCGCCGGGGCGAAACCGCCAATGCATATGGCGGAAGCAGCCGGTACGCACCATAGGAGGGCTGGACCGTGTCCCTAAGCCCCACGTTCACGCGGATCCTTGTTGCGGGGGCCTCAGGCGTCATCGGGCGGCGCCTGCTCCCCGAGCTCCTGGGCCGCGGTCACCAGGTTTTAGGGCTTACTCGCTCGCCTGCAAACGCACGAGTGATCGAGCAGCTTGGCGCAAGAGCCCTGGTTTGCGACGTCTACGACGCGCCTTCGTTGAAAGCAGCGTTCGAGGAGCACGCACCGGAGGCCGTCTTCCACCTTCTGACCGACCTGCCGGACAACCCGGAGCGGATCGGCGACTTCGCGTCGAAAAACAACAGGGTGCGGACGGAAGGAACCGACAACCTCCTTTTTGCTTGCGCGAGCGCGGGAGTGGCACGGATAATCGCCGAAAGTGTCGCGTGGGATCTTCCCGGTGATGGAGCGCGCGCCGTGGCGCACCTCGAAAGTGCCGTGCTCGCCATGAATGGCACCGTCTTACGCTTCGGGCAGCTGTGGGGGGCGGGCACCTTTAATCGGGTCAAGCCAATGTCGGGCCCCACCCTTGAGGTCGAGCTCACCGGCAGGCTAACGGTGGAATTCCTCGACTCGCCTCCGGGCACCTACATCCTGGCGGATAACGAAGTCAAGGATTGAACTCCTCGCCGGCGAAGGTGTCCACCGTCGTAAACCGCTCCACTGGCGCGCGTCGAAGGCTTCCCGGCAAGCGCTTGGGCCAACCGAGCGCAACCAAGGAGGCCAGGCCATATTCGTCGGGCATTCCCATGACCCTGGCTACATCGGGTTCCCTGCGGCAGATCGCGGTGGTCATGACCCCTCCCAGCCCTCGGGAGCGCGCGGCCAGCATGATG
>JAJYPE010000113.1 GCA_021795585.1 Actinomycetes bacterium
GAACCGCTCGCCACGGCCGGCATAGGCACCAGCCTCCTCCGCCCGTTCTCGGTGATCGGCCAATACACATCGGCGACGGTTGGGGCACTGGTTTCGCATTTCTCGCCCAGCGGCATATCCAAGTACGTGCATGCTCTGCAGAACCCGGCAAGTACTACCAGCGGCGCTGGAGCAGCGACGCGCTTCGAATCGCCGGTGGGGATCGTGCGCCTTGCGAGCCAGGCGGCCAGCGTCGGTTTGGGGGCCGTTCTGACGCTTCTATTTTCGATCAACATCTTTATCGGGGTCTTCAACATGGTCCCGCTTCTGCCTCTGGACGGCGGCCACGTGCTGATCGCCACGTACGAGCGCATCCGTTCGCGCAAGGGGAAGTCTTACCACGCCGACATGGGCAAGTTGATTCCGGTGACCTACGCGGTGCTGATGGTCATCCTCCTTCTCGGAGTGACTGCGCTCTATCTGGACATCACGCACCCGTTGGCCAACCCCTTCGGATAGGATCCGCCGGCCGTGGGCCGGCAAGGAGGAGTGACTCAAATTGGCTAGGACCAACACGTTCACCAAACCTAGGAAGCGCACGCGCCAGATACACGTGGGCAAAGTCGCCGTTGGTGGGGGAGCCCCCGTCACCATTCAGTCCATGACAACTACCAAGACGGCGGATTCGGAAGCGACGCTGGCTCAGATCTACCAGCTGGCCGGAGCCGGTTGCGACATTGTGCGCTGCACCTGCAATGAAGAAGAGGCGGCTGAGGGCCTGGCGCGCATCGTTCCGCGCTCTCCGCTGCCGATCGTCGCGGATATCCACTTCCACGTCGAGATGGCCCTGGCGGCGCTCGAAGCCGGAGTCGCGGGGCTCCGCCTGAATCCGGGCAACCTTCGCAAGCCGGAGGAGATCAAGCTGGTGGCGAGGGAGGCCAAGGACAGGGGGGTCCCCATCCGCATCGGTGTCAACGCCGGCTCCCTGCATCCCGACCTGTACAAGAAGTACAACGGCGCCACTCCCGAGGCGTTGGTGGAATCGGCGATGAACGAGCTCGCCCTCTTCCGCGAGGTCGGCTTCGATGATGTGAAAATCTCCGTGAAAGCTTCCAACGTCCCCCTCATGGTTGAGGCCTATCGCATGCTTTCCGAGACGGTGGACCATCCGCTGCACCTCGGCGTGACAGAGGCCGGGCCGCCGCCGGCGGGCATTATCAAAGCCACCGCCGGGATCGCCACCTTGCTTGCAGAAGGCATTGGCGACACGATTCGGTATTCACTCACCGCTGATCCGGTGGAGGAAGTCAAGGCGGGCCGCACCCTGCTGGAGGCGTTGGGGCTGCGCGAACGGCGGGGATTGGACCTCATCGCCTGTCCGAGCTGTGGACGGGCCGAGATCGACGTCATCAGGGTTGCCAAGGAGGCCCAGGAGGCACTGGAGCGGCTGAACCTGCCTCTGCAGGTCGCGGTGATGGGCTGCGTGGTCAACGGGCCGGGCGAGGCGCGCGAAGCCGACCTCGGAATTGCAGCCGGAAGGCACAAGGGGCACCTATTCATCAAGGGCAAGATCGTCCGAGTCGTGCCCGAGGACCGCATGGTGGAGGAGCTGGTGGCCGAAGCCCAGCGACTCGCGTCCGAAGGGCTGGAAGCACGCCTCGCGGCAGCGGACCCCGATGCCCAATCGGAGGCCGACGCCGACCGCAGCGCGCTCTTCCAGCTGCGCGGTACCGACGTGAACCAGTCGGAGGAGAAGATCGCCAGGATTCGCCGAAGGGTCGGCGAGGAGGCCGGGACCCAGGACTGACCAGGGCGAGGCGCACTCGGGCGGGCAAGTACGCTTTAGGCATGCGAATGACCCGCCTAGTTGCAAAGACCCTGCGTGAGGCCCCCGCGGATGCGGAGGCGATCTCGCATCGCCTGCTGGTGCGTGCCGGATACATTCGGCGCATCTCTTCCGGGGTCTACAGCTACCTTCCGCTCGGCTTCAGGGTCCTGCGCAAGATAGAGGGCATCATTCGCGAGGAGTTCAATGCGGCCGGTGCCCAGGAGCTTCTCCTGTCTGCATTGCAGCCCATAGAGCTCTGGGAGGAGACGGGCCGCTCGCGGACAATGGATGATGTGCTGATGCGGCTCGACGTACGCGGGGCCGAATTCGTGCTTGGTCCAACGCATGAAGAGGCGGTCATTGCCACCGTGGCCCAGGACATCGCCTCCTACCGCGATCTGCCCGCCACCGTGTATCAGATCCAGACCAAGTTCCGGGCCGAGGCCCGCCCGCGCTACGGGCTCTTGCGCACGCGCGAGTTCATCATGGCCGACGCCTACTCGTTCGATGTCGACCAGGAGGGGATGCGCGCGTCCTACTCCTCGGTATTCGACGCATACTGCCGTGCTTTCGACAGGCTGGGGATTGCCTATTACCCCGTAGAGGCGGATGCGGGCAGTATCGGCGGAGACGTCAACCACGAGTTCATGGTGCCCGCGGCAATCGGCGAGGATCACTTCGCCCTTTGCGCCAACTGCGGTTACAAGGCCAACATCGAGGCCGCCAGGCGTGGTGCTCGTGAGTTCGACGGTTCCGTAGAGGTCCCCGAGATGACCGAGATCGCCACTCCGGGCGCGACCACCATCGAATCAGCGGTGGGCATGATAGGCAACGCCGGTCATCCGATGTCCTCCGCGGACATGCTGAAGTCCTTCGTGGCCGTGGACGACCAAAAGGGTTTGGCCGTCTTCTTGGTCCCAGGGGATCGTCAAGTGCGCCTCCCGAGGGGCTACACCCCGATGGACGCGGATGGCTTCACCGACCACCCGTTCCTGCACCGCGGCTACGTGGCTCCGATGGGGATGCAGACCCGAGGTGTGAAAGTCTTCGCGGATCATTCGATAAGGGCTCCTCGCGGATGGACCACGGGCGCCAACCGTCCCGACACCCACGTGATCGACGCGCTGATCGGGAGGGATTTCGAGGTCGACGAGTTTATGGACCTGGTCGTGGTGGAGGACGGGGATGCCTGCCCGCAATGCGGCGCGCCACTCAGCCTGGTGCGCTCGGTCGAGGCGGGCCACACATTCCAGCTCGGGCTGACCTATCCGGAAAAGATATCCTCGGCGCGGTTCACGGCCGAGGACGGCGGCGACGCAATGTACTTCATGGGCTGCTACGGCATCGGGGTGTCGCGGCTGCCGGCCGTTGTGGCCGAGGTGACGAGTGACGACCGCGGCCTGTCCTGGCCGATTTCAGTCGCTCCCTTCCAGGTGCACCTGGTCGCGATCTCGCACCTGCGCGATACCGAGGTGGCCAGGGTTGCAGAGGAGCTATACAGTGCGCTGGGTGCGGCGGGGCTGGAGGTACTTTTCGACGACCGCGATCTGGCTCCCGGAGTAAAGCTGAACGACGCCGATCTGATGGGCGTGCCGCTGCAGCTCGTGATCGGGCCGAAGGGAATCGCCTCCGGAAAGGTGGAAATCAAGCGCCGCAAAGACGGCAGTCGCCGTGAAGTGACGGTCTCCCAGGCCGTTTCGGCCGTGATATCCCTGGTGGCGGAGCTCTTCTCCGAGCTGTGAACCCGTACCGGGATCCCCTCGCGGGGGTAGTCCCGGTCCGGCTAAGCTGTGGAGGCAAGTGTTTGCAAGCGTGGGCCGTGTGCCCACGCTTGTGCGTCTAGAGGGAATTGGCCCTACGGCGTGGGAGAGGAGGAAGAGCAATGGCACAGACCAACCAGGCGCGCGTTCGGCTGGCGGAAGAGCTCTTCACCCTGGTCGGTGCGATTGTCCAGGATCGCGCGCTGGAGGTCCTCGACGTAGAGTGCGCGGGGGATGCCATCAGAATCACCCTCGACGACCCGACCGGCCCCCTGGATTCGGCACTCCTGGACGAGTTGACGCCGGCGATTTCCGCAGCGGTCGACTCCTCGGCGGAAGTGGATGCAGCCTACCCGCACAGCTACCTGCTCGAGGTTTCGACACCCGGGCTTGAGCGGCTCCTGCGGACCCGCGCGCATTTCGAGCGCTTCGTAGGCTCCAAGGTTTTGCTCAAGCTGAAGGCCGGGGTCCAAGGGGAGCGGCGCCTGCAAGGGAGGCTTTCGGCTATTGGCGACGAGAGCGTCGAGATTGAGTTTGACTCCGGCGAAAAGCGGTGGCTGCCGCTGGAGGACATAGAGCGTGCGAGGACCGTTTTCGAGTGGCCCGCGCAGCCCAAGAAGAGCCTCGGGGCCAAGGGCAGCGCCAAAAAGTAGTGTTGTAGCCTGAATAGAGCAGCGCAAGTGGAAGGTGGTCGATCAAAGTGGCAAGGCTCGGTGGAGATTTTATGGAGCCCTTGCAAGCGATTGCGAGGGAGAAGGGTGTCTCAGTGGACACCCTGCTCGAATCGCTTGCAAATGCGCTTCTTGCCGCCTACAAGCGCCGTCCCGACTCTGCGGAGGAAGCCGAGGTAACCATCGACCCCGAGTCGGGCGATATACAGGTTTGGGCCCAGGAGCTGGACGAAGAGGGAAATGTCGTCCGTGAGTGGGACGACACCCCGACGGATTTCGGGCGCATCGCGGCCCAGACCGCCAAGCAGGTGATGTTCCAGCGCATACGCGATGCCGAGCGTGACCTTAAGTACGAGGAGTACGCGGGCCGCGAGGGCGACGTGGTAACCGGCATTGTCCAGCAGGCTGATGCGCGCTTCACGCTGCTGAACCTGGGCCGGGTGGAGGCGCTGCTCCCCCCGCAGGAGCAGCTGCCCAACGAGCGCTACGGCAACGGCGCGCGCGTCAAGGCCTATATCGTCGAGGTCCGGCGCACCAACAAGGGGCCCCAGATTGTGGTCTCGCGTGCGCATCCGGGGCTGATGAAGAAGCTCTTCGAGCTGGAGGTCCCAGAGATCGCCTCGGGCGTGGTGGAGATAAAGGCCATTGCCCGCGAGCCGGGGATCCGCTCCAAGATCGCGGTTGCATCCAATGATCCCAACGTTGATCCGGTCGGCGCTTGTGTGGGGCCGCGCGGAGCCCGAGTGCGCATGGTCATGGCCGAACTCAAGGGCGAGCGCATCGACATCATCGAGTTCTCCGACGATCCCGTCGAGTTCGTGGCCCGGGCACTCCAACCCGCTCACGTTCGTGACGTGGTCCTCGACGAGGAGACCGGCACGGCGCTAGTGGTGGTGGACTACCAGGAGCAGCCGCTCGCAATCGGCAAGGAGGGCTTGAACGCCAAGCTCGCCGCCCGCTTGACCGGCTGGCGCATCGACATCCGCTCCGAGGAGGAGCTCGCCTACGAGGGTCAGATGGCTGCAGAGGGTCAGATGGCTGCCGATGGTGAGGTCACTGCCGAGGGCGAGGTCGGCGCAGTCACCGAGTCCGAGCAGCTCGAGGAGGGGGGCGAGGCCTGAGCCGCCGCCATGCTGAGGGCGGTTCGATCAGGACTTGCGTCGTCTGCCGCGGTCGCGCAGCGCCCGAGGAACTCTTGAGGCTGCGATTCGACGGCCCGACCCTTAGCGCGTCAGCGCGTACTGGGCGGGGCTACTGGATCCACCGGCACTCACCGCCGTGTATGGATCCGGTCGCCATCGCCAAGGCGGCCTCGGCGCGTGGGAACAAGGTCGCGCCATCTTCGGTGCTGCTCGGGTAGGCAACCCGGGAACTTGGGCTGAGCAGCAAACCATGTAGGATGGTACATGCGGATTCCCGCCCGCAATCTCCGCCGAATCGCCAATAGGCGGGTGGAGGTGTGCGCGGCGGCATCTTGCCGATTATAGAGAAGTGTTTTTGAGAGGGCAGAAGTAGCAGTTGGCCAAGCGGATTCGAGTTTATGAACTCGCCAAAGAGCTGGGGTTGTCGAACAAAGGCGCAGTAGATCTGTGCAACGACATGGGCATAGGCATAAAGAGCCATTCCTCCAGCATCGAGGATGCCCAAGCGGACCGCGTCCGGCGCAAGATCGCTCGTGACGGAATCGGCAGCTACGAGCCGGCCGACGGGCGTGGGCACGGACATGCCGAGGAGGCGCCCGCCCCGAGGGCCGAGGCGCCCGCGTCGGCTGCACCCAACCCGGAGCGCGCACCGGACTCGCAGCCTAGACCTGTCGAGCGTCCCGCCGCATCGGGCGAGGCGGAGAGGCGTCCAGCCGCGCCGCCGGAAGAGAGGCGTCCAGCTGCGGGAGTCGGCGAACGCCGGCCCGGTGGTGGCGCTCCCTCCGTACCGGCTCGCCCTGCCGCGCCTAGGGTCGTCCGATCCTCTGAGACCCATGCCGCTCGGGCGGCCGCTCCTGAACCGGGTGCCGAGCCACCGCGCCAGGCGCCTCCTGCGGAGAGCGCACCCTCCCTCGACGAAGAGGCGCTTAAGAAGCGCGGCCAGGGCGGTGGCCCCCAGCGCCCACGTGTGCCTCTCTCCCTTTCGGGCAAGCCAATCCCACCCCCGCCCGGCGGGATGAGCGGCCCCCGCCCACAGGGTGGAAGGCCGGCGACCGGCGGCCGTCCGGGCTTCGCCCCGCGTCAAGGCGGCTTCGGTGACCGTCAGCCCCGCCAGCCCGGACAAGGTTTCGCCCCCCGCCAGGGAGGCGCCCCCGGGGATCGGCAGGGCCGGCCCGGCTTCGGTGACCGTCAGCCCCGCCAGCCCGGACAAGGTTTCGCCCCCCGCCAGGGAGGCGCTCCCGGCCAGGGTGGCGG
>JAJYPE010000114.1 GCA_021795585.1 Actinomycetes bacterium
GGCCTTCATCATCGGTGGCCTGATCGCCATCGGCATGGCCATGTCATACGCCGAAGTCGGATCGCTCTTCCCATCGGCCGGCGGTGCCTATACCATCGTCCGAAAGGCGCTCGGGCCGGTGGCCGGCGGTGTCACCAACGTCCTTTTCCTGGTGCTGGGGATCGTCGTCACAGCCTCCATCCTCGTCGCGGCGGCGAGCTACCTCAACTCGCTGATCCCGTCCCTGCCGGTCAACTGGACCGCCTTGGGCATGATGGCCCTGGTCACCCTCCTTTCACTGGAGAGGATTTCGCCCACCAGCTGGGTGACGGGCGCGATGCTGGTGCTCGAGCTGGCGGTGATCGCGGTCTTCACCGTCTTCGCCTTCGCCCATCCCGCCCTGAGCGGGAACCCCTTCACTCACCCAGTCGTGGCCACGGGCTCCAAGGGTGCGCTGGTGACCGTGGGCGCAGGCGCGCTCATGGTCGCAGTCGTCCCCGCACTCTTCGCCTACAACGGTTACGACTGGCCCCTTTACTTCGCGGAGGAGTCGACCAAGGCACGGCGCTCGCTGCCACGCGCGGTGCTGCTTGCTGCGGGGATTGCGATCTTCTTCGAGCTCACCGCAGTGATCGGAGCGACCTTCGCCATCCACAACCTCGGCGCAGCAGCTGCCAACGCCTCGCCGCTCTCACTCATCGCACAGCAGGTCATGGGGGCCACGGGCGCGAAGATCCTGCTGGTCGGAGTGATCATCGCAATGTTCGATACCGGCCTGGCCGGCAACCTCGCCTACTCGCGCATCTATTACGCCTCCGCGAGGGACGGCATGTGGCCCGGCCCCCTCAACAAGTTCTTCGCCCACGTCAGCCCGCGCACCAAGGTGCCCACCTACGGCTTCCTGGTCCTCTTCGTGGGCAACGGAATCCTGTCGATCTTCACTTCCTTGAACAACCTGATAACCTTCACCGGCGTGGTGATCGTAGTGATCTACCTTCTTGTTGCAGTATCGGCGCTCGTTTCGCGGGCCCGCGCCAAGGACGCGGAGCGCAGCTACAGAATGCCGATCTGGCCCCTCCCACCCATCATCGCGATCGTGGGCGTGGCCATTGCGCTGAGCCAGCAGGCGCGCCGCGACCTCATCATCACCGGAGTCATCCTCGCCGTCTCGGCCGCCTACTACGCATTGCGCCGGCGGAGTGCGGAGGCGCTGGCACCCGAAGCAGTCCCCGATATAGCAACTACAGGAGAGGCCTGATGCCGAATGTGCCGAGTCGTAAGAGCGTTGTAATCGCAGGGGCCGGGATCGTCGGCCTTTCGGTTGCCTGGTTCCTTCAGGAGGCGGGCGCCGAAGTCACGGTGGTCGAACGCAGGGAGGTGGCGTCCGGCTCCTCTTGGGGCAATGCCGGCTGGATCTCCCCGGGGCTGTCGATCCCGATTCCCGAGCCGAGCATCTTGCGCTACGGCCTCAAGTCCCTCGCCGACGCCGACTCGCCGCTCTACGTCCCGCCGACTCTCGACGTTGGCATCTGGCGATTCCTTCTGAATTTCGCCCGGCATTGCAACATGAGCGACTGGAAGAGCTCGATGAGCGCTCTGACCGCGCTCAACGGCATCTCGATTTCCGCCTACGACCAGCTGGTCAGCGCGGAAAGCGCCCTGGAGGTGCACTCGGCCCCGATAATCGCCGCCTTCCGGGACCGCTCCGAAGCCAAAGCCCTGATCCATGAGTTCGACCTGATCCGCTCCTCCGGGCAGGCGCTGGAAACCGCCGAAATGGAAGGCGGCGAGATCCACGAACAACTGCCGCTCTTGAGCCGTGGCGTCAAGTTCGCCATCCGCATCGACGGCCAGCGCTTCATAGACCCGAGCACCTTCACCATCGGCCTGGGCGAGGCGGTGGTGCGCCGGGGTGGGCGCATCCTCACCGGTAAATCCGTGACCTCGATAGGCCGCGAGAAGGGCAGGGTGGCCGTCCACACGTCCGACTCCGAAGTCATCGCGTGCGACGCCGCAGTCCTGGCCACCGGCGCCTGGCTCAACGCGCTGGGCAAGGGTCTCGGCGTCAAGGAGCGGGTGCAGGCGGGTAGGGGATACTCGTTCGTCGTCCCCACCGGCCGTCCGGTGCCCTCCCCCATCTACTTCCCCGGCGTCCGCGTGGCCTGCACGCCAAGCGGGGAGGACGGACTCCGGGTGGCCGGGACGATGGAGTTCCGCGCTCCGGACGCCGCCTTCGACTCCCGGCGCCTGGCGGCGATCATCAGGTCCGCCACCGGCCTGCTGGAGGGAGTCGACTGGAGCGCGCGCCGCCTGGAATGGGTCGGCCCACGGCCGGTGACGGCCGACGGCCTGCCATTGATCGGCGAGAGCGCCATGCCCGGCGTATACATCGCGGGCGGGCACGGGATGTGGGGCGTGACCCTCGGACCGGCCACCGGACGCGAACTCGCCCACCAGATCACCGAAGGCAAGACCCCATCGGTGCTCCTTCCCTTCCTTCCCACGCGCCGCTGAGGCACCCCGAAAAAACGCCTGCAAAGGATGGCCTTGACCGAACACGCACACACGCAGCCCGACACCCCCGTGCTCATCGGGGAGGAGGTGGTGACGCAAATACCCGTGTTGGCCGTGGAGGAGGAGATGGTGGATCTGGCGGCGGTGCCCCGGCTCGCCATCGATTCCCGCATGGCCGAGCCGACCGGCCGCTTCCGCTTCGTGCGTGAAAGCGTCGCCGCCCGCCTCGCCGACGCAGCCGCAAGCCTGCCGGCCGGACTGACGCTGCTGGTCGTCGAAGGCTACCGCTCGCCCCTCTTGCAGCGCCAGATTTTCGAGAAGCACCTCGATGAGTTGCGCAATATGCACGAACCCATGCCCCCGGAGGAGCTGGCCATCCTGGCCAGCAGATTCGTCGCGCCTCCCACCGGAGTCCCTCCCCACTGCTCCGGAGCGGCGGTCGACCTCACGCTCGCCCAGGAGGGGGGTCCCGAGCTCGAGATGGGCACCGAGGTGAACGAGGGGCCGGAGGAGAGCGACCGCCGCTGCTACTCCGCCTCCCTCGACATCCCCGAACATTGCAGGCGGAACCGTGGGGTCCTCTTCAAAGCGCTACACGGGCAGGGACTGGTCAACTATCCCACCGAGTGGTGGCACTGGTCCTTTGGCGACCGTTACTGGGCGCTGCAGACAGGCGCTCCAGCGGCTCTTTACGGACTCGCGGACGGGGACTGGTAGGCGGCTCCGTGATCCGCCCATCGGCCGGCAAAAGCTACCGCGGGCGCTGCTCCGGGGGATCAGAATGCGGCGGAGCCGGTGGCGGCACCATAGAACGATACGGCCGCCAGGATGACCAGCACGACTGCGGTCACAATCCTTACGACCCTCACGGGCACCTTGGCCAGGCGTGAGCCCGCCGTCACCGCCAGCGCCGCGACTAGAACCAGTGCGGCCAGGGCGCCTACGCCCACAGACAGGGGGTCGCGGTACCGGGCCGCCATGGTGGCGGTCAGCACCTGGGTGAGGTCTCCCCACTCGGCGATGAATATCACGCCGAAGGCGGTGGCCATAGTGCGGCCATGACCGGCCCCGGCAGCGGCCCGCTCGCCTTCCTCCTCCTCTTCGGTGCCGCTCTCGCGCAGCGAAATGACGGCTCCCACCAGGAAGAGCAGGCCCGCCAGCAAATCGACGAGCCGGTGGGGGACGAGGGAGATGGCACCACCAATGGCGACGGCTATGGCGACGTGCACCGCGAAGCCCGCCGAAGCGCCGGCCCACACCGCGGCAGGCTTCCCTTTGCTGGCCAGCACCAAGCTGGCGAACATGGTCTTATCAGGAAGCTCGCCCAGGAAGATTACCGGGAAGACCGCGGCCACAATCGCCAGGTTCATCGATGGCCTCCGGCCACGGCGCGCAAGAGCGGGTCCTCAAGTATGGATGCGCAGACCCATCTCGAAGTCGTTGCCGACCAGCGGGTGGTGCGGATAGATCTGGATCAGGTACCCGAAGGTCCCCCCCACCTTGCACGCGAACTCCACGCTGTAGAGATGCACCTCGCGCCCCTCGGCACCGCCGCCCGTCTCGAACTCGGGCTCGGCCCGATAGGACCCGTTGTAGGAGGCCCGGGCCACCTCGTAGGAGGCGAACTCGTTGGTCCCGGGCCGCACCGGCCCGTAAAGAGCCTCCACGGCCAGGTCGCCCACCCCGAGCCCCGCCGCCGAGACCTCGACGTGCAGCTGCCTTGTCTCATACGGCTGGCCCCCAGGGGCTTCGTCAGCCGCCGGGGAGGGAACGACGTCCACTTCGAAGGAGTAGATGTGCACGTCCTCCCAGCAAGCGCAAACGCGCTGCTTCCAGGCGGTCAACTCGCGCAGCCCGGCGTAGTCGTCGACGAAGAGCGCCTGGGCCCGGCGGGCGGACGGCACGTAGAACTGCTCCGTGTACTGCTTGACCATGCGCGCGCCCGAGACGTACGGCACCAGGTTCGACATCGAGTAGCGCACCATCTCGTACCAGGGGCCACGCGAGCCGAAGGAGTCCTTGGCGAAGTAGAGCGGGACCACCTGCTCCTCGAGGGTCGCCATCAGCGAGGCCGCCTCGAAGGCGTCCACCTCTTCCGGCGAGAGCCCCTCCGGGGCCGAGGTGGGCGTGAAGCCGTTGGAGCCGTCGAAGCACTCCGCCCACCAGCCGTCCAGTATCGAGCAGTTGAGGGTGCCGTTCATGGCCGCCTTCATACCGGAGGTCCCGGAGGCCTCCAGTGGACGGCGGGGAGTGTTCAGCCAGACGTCGCAGCCCTGGTAGAGCAGGCGCGCCAAGGCGATGTCGTAGTCGGCGAGGAAGACGAAGCGCTCCGAGACCCCGTTTTCACGGGCGAAGTTGACTATCTCGGCGATCAGGGACTTGCCCGGGTCGTCGGCCGGGTGCGCCTTGCCGGCGAAGAGGAAGGCCACCGGGCGGTCCTTGTCGTGAAGGAGCTTCAGCAGCCGCTCGCGATCGCGCATGAGCAGCGTCGCCCGCTTGTAAGGGGCAAAGCGGCGCGCGAAGCCGATTATCAGGGTGTCCGGGGTGAGCGCGCCCTCGCGGACCACCGCCGCCTCGGAGACGAAGGAGGGTGCCACCGAACGCCGCCGTCCCTCGACCGCCTCGATGAGGCGCAGCTTGGCCGCCCGCTTGACGGTTGCCAGATCCTCCGTGCCTATCGAGAGCAGGCGCTCGTATTCGCGCGCGTCCGCCTCCGGCCAGGAGGCGAGCAGGCTCTTGGAAAGAAGCTCGTCCATCTCCACGCTCACCCAGCTGCGGGCGTGCACACCATTGGTCACGTGCCCGATCGGCACCTGGGAGGGATCGAGCGCCGGCCATAGCTCCCCGAAGAGCTGGCGGGAGACCCCCTCGTGCTGGCGCGCCACCGCGTTGGCCACTCCGGCCAGGCGAAGGCCGAAATGCGCCATGTTGAACTCCTCGGCATGGGCATCGCCGGCGCCCAAGGCGATGACATCGTCCAGGGTCAAGCCGATCGAATCCAAATAATGGCCCAGATGCTCCTGCAGGAGGTCGCGGGGGAAGCGGTCGATGCCGGCCGGGACCGGCGTGTGGGTGGTGAACATGGTGGTGGCTCGAGCCGCCTCGATCGCCTCGGGCTTGGTGAGGCCGGCGGCCAGGAACCGGCCGATCCGCTCTAAGGCCAGGAATGCGGCGTGACCCTCGTTCATGTGGAAGACCAGCGGCTTGTACCCAAGCAGCTCAAGCGCACGCGCACCGCCTATGCCGAGGAGCATCTCCTGCTGCAGCCGGTGAGCGAGATCGCCGCCGTAGAGCCGGTCCGACACATTGCGCAACGGGACCTCGTTCTCCTCGAGGTCGGTGTCCAGAAGCAGCAGCGGGATCCGGCCCACCTGGGCCACTCGCACCGCGACGTGAAGCACGCGGCCGTCGATGGGCATGACGAAGCGGTGCGCGGGGTCATTGGTGACCAGGCGGTCCATCTCAGGGTCGTGAGAGTAGTTCTCGACCTGCCAGCCGTCCGCCCGGATCGTCTGGGAGAAGTAGCCGTCCCGGTAGTAGAGGCCGACCCCCACTATCGGTGTCCCCAGGCTGGATGCGGACTTGATGTGATCACCCGCCAGAACACCCAGACCGCCCGAATACTGCGGGAGAGCCTCGGCCACTCCGAACTCGGGCGAGAAGTAGGCGACGGTGAAATCGTCATCGGGATAGGTGAGCTGGAAGTGCGCCTTGGCGGTCAGATGCCGCTCCAGGTCCGCCGCGGCTTTGTTTAGCTGCTCGACGAAACGGGAGTCGCGGGCCAGCTCGTTGAGGCGGGCGGCGGGAACCCGGGCCAGCATTGCCGGCGGGTTCCTCCGGGTCTCCTCCCAGAGGGCGGGATCGATCCAGCGGAAAAGGTCGGCGCTCGGGACGTGCCAGGCCCAGCGAAGGTTGCCGGCAATCCTCTCCAGGGGCGCGAGGGTCTCTGGAACGGACGAGCCGACACTGAAGACGTGTGATGCGCGCATTGGAGAAATGCTAAGGCGTCTTGCCCGCACAGTGGACCCAGTTA
>JAJYPE010000115.1 GCA_021795585.1 Actinomycetes bacterium
CAAGCCGCCTCCGCAGGCCCCGGCGGTCTCCAATGCGATTGTCGAGCTTCTTCTCGACGCGGGCATGCCTCGCCAAGGTGCCCAAATCCTCCACGGCGGCCCGGAGATCGGCTCGGCTCTCGTCGCAGCGCCTGAGGTTGCCGCGGTTAGCTTCACGGGCAGCGCATTTGCCGGCGATGCCGTCGCCCGTGCCGCTGGGCCCAAGCGTACGGTCCTGGAATTGGGCGGAAATGCCGCCACCATTGTCTGCGGAGATGCTGATCTCGCGCTCGCCGCCGCCAATTGCGCTCGCACCGGCTTTTCCAATTCCGGCCAAAGCTGCATCTCGGTGCAGAGGATCTATATCCAAGAAGACGTCTTCGACGAATTTCTCGAACTGCTCACGGCGGAGGTCTCCAAGCTCAAGGTGGGCGATCCCCTGGAGGATGCCACCGATGTCGGCTCCATGGTCGACGACCGAGCCGCGTCTCGAGTGATTTCCTGGGTCGAGGAGGCAAAGTCCGGCGGTGCGACTATTCCGGCGGGAGGAACCCGCCAGGGCGCTACCGTGCGCCCAACCATCGTTGCCCGACCACGACGTGATGCCAAGGTCGTCGTCGAGGAAGTCTTCGGCGCCCTAGTGGTTGCCATGCCTTTCGACGACTTCGCCAAGGTCATCGATGAGTGCAACCAGAGCAATTACGGCCTGCAAGCCGGGCTGTTCACCAATGACATGCGCCGCATCTTTCTCGCCTGGAGGGAACTTCAGGTTGGCGGCCTCGTTGTCAATGGTTCCTCCAATTACCGCCTCGACCACGTTCCCTTCGGTGGAGTCAAGGATTCTGGCATTGGCCGCGAATCCCCCCGCTGGATGATCGAGGACTACACCGTCATCAAGACACTGATGCTTCGCAACACGTCGCTGTGGGGCGAATCCTGATGGTCACCTCAGCAGTGCCCGAGGCGGGTTCTCCCATGCGCGCCCTGGCACTCGTCAAGCCGGGCCACGTCGAGGTGGTCGAACGCCCCGTACCAACGTTCACTCCCACCGAGGTGCTGGTGCGGGTTTTGGGGGTGGGGGTCTGCGGATCGGACCTTTCCGTCTACGACGGCCACCGGCAAGTCCCCGAGCTGCCCTGGATCATGGGCCACGAAGCAGTGGGCGAAGTCGTGGCTGTGGGCAGCCAAGTCACCGGCCGCCAAGTCGGCCAGCGCGTGGTGGTCGAGCCCAACTACTGCTGCTTCACGTGCGCGGCCTGCCTGGCCGGAGAGACCTCGGGATGCCTCAACCGCGTGATCGTGGGCATGACCTCGCCCGGGTTGCTCGCCGACTACATCGGGTTGCCGGCGGCTTTTGCCCATCCGGCGCCTAGAGAGCTAGACCTCGAGGAACTCATCTGCCTCGAACCGTACACAGTGGGAGTCGCCGCCAGCCGCAGAGCCCAGATCCAGGCTGGTCAATCGGCGCTCGTCGTCGGAACGGGCTCTACTGGCCTGCTTCTCATCATGCACCTTGTCGAGCACGGCTTGGACGTCTATTTCGTCGAGCCGAGTGCTGAGCGAGCCCAGCTGGCCGAGGAGCTTGGCGCCAAACCCTTCGATCCTTCGTCGGCACCCCCCATTGACCAGGTGTTCGAGACTTCCGGGACCGTTCCCGGTACCCAGTCCGCACTGGCGACTGCGCGGCCCGGCGGCAATGTCACCCTCCTTGGATTGGCAGCCGAACCCGCCGCCATCGTTCCCTCGGCCATAGTGCGCAATCGCCTCACCATACGCGGGTCGATGATCTACGACCATCCAATCGATTTTGACTATTGCATGGGCAACCCTCCTCGCTCCCTGAAGAAGATCGTCAGGGGCGAATTCCCACTCGAGCAGGCCCAGAAGGCCTTCGCCTCCGCCCGTACCGTTCCAGGCAAGTCCTGGATTTCGCTTGTCCCCATGGGAGAAAATTCATGACGAGCTCGAAGAATCCACCCAGCAACGCCCAAGCTGAAACCCTGACTGGCGCCAAGGCCTTGGTTGCCCAGCTCGAGGGCTACGGCGTCGAATACGTCTTCGGCCTCTGCGGCCACACCAACATCGCTGTTCTCGACGCCCTCGGCCGTAGCGGCATCAAGTTCATCATCCACCGGCACGAACAGGCCGCCGCCCACGCCGCCGATGGTTACGCGCGCGCTTCTGGCAAGCCGGGGGTGCTGCTCACCCACGTCGGCCCGGGAATGATCAACGCAGCCACCGGCGTCTTCACCGCCGCCCTTGACTCGGTGCCCCTGATCGTGATTGCCGGCGACGTTCCCAGTTACTATTACGGGCGCCATCCACACCAGGAGACCAACCTCCACAACAACGCCTCTCAGGCCGACATCTATCGCCCCTTCGTCAAGCGTGCCTGGAATGTTGAGCGAGTCGAAGATCTGTTCCGTTTCACGGAGCGTGCATTTTGGACCGCCACCTCCGGGCGGCCCGGTGCGGTTCTCCTCAACGTGCCGATGGACATCTTCTCCCGGGCAGTACCCACCGGGGTGGACACCGCTCCCGCTCTGCCTGTGAGCACCTCGACTCAGACACTCGATGACAGGACCGCCCAGGACATTGCCGAGCTGCTGGTCAGCGCACAACGGCCGCTTATCTATGTTGGCGGGGGCCTGCGTAAGAGCCAAGGACGTGACGCGCTCATCTCCCTGGCCGAGCACCTGGACATCCCCATCGCGCACTCCCTCATGGGCAAAGGGCTGATCAGCGACGACCATCCCCTGGTTATGGGTATGACGGGCTTCTGGGGACTCAAGATGTCGAACGACTACGCACGCAGCGCCGACGTAGTTCTCGCCCTCGCCACCCGATTCGCCGAAACCGACTCGAGCTCTTGGATGGACGAGTACACCTGGCAAATGCCTCCGACCAAGCTCATCCATGTCGATATTGATCCGGATGAGATCGGGCGCAACTATCCGGTGGAGATCGGTGCGGTCGCCGACGTCAACGACGCCGCCATTGCCATTGACGCGGCGGTGAAGCGCCTTGCACCCAAGGGTGTCTCCAGGCCCGAGCTGCGCGCGAAAATAGCCGAGGTGCGCTCACAGCTCTGGGCGGGCACCAAGGAGCGTGGTTTGAGCGATCAATTCCCGCTCCGCCCTGAGCGGATTCTCGCCGATCTGCTCGAAACACTGCCTTCGGACGCGATCCTCGTGACCGACGTGGGTTGGAACAAGAACGGTGTGGCCCAGTGCTACAAGCTTCCCGAAGACGGCCGCTTCATAACGCCCGGCGGCGCCTCCACTATGGGCTTTGGGCCCGCTGCCGCCTTGGGTGTCCAGATAGCTCAGCCGGATAAGACCGTGGTCGCCCTGATTGGCGACGGAGGCATGAGCGCCCAGCTGCCCGCGGTTCCCACGGGCGTCGAGCAGGGCACTCCCGTTATTTGGGTAGTCATGAACAACCGGGCGCATGGGACCATCGCCGACCTCATGTATTCCAACTACGGCAACAATTATGGAACTGTGTTTCACGATGCGTCCGGCGATGGGTACTCACCCGACTTCGCCGCCTATGCGCGCTCTTGCGGAGCCGACGGATACAGCGTCACCAGCCCAGACGAGTTCCGGGTGGCCCTGGCCAAGGCGATTTCGGCTCGTCGTCCGGCCCTCATCGACGTCCCCATGGTCAACGAGCCGGTGCCGACTCCGGGCCACTGGAATATCAATGACATCTACCAGGGACGTTTTCTCTAGGGCCCCGGAGAAGGAACCCTTGCCAAGCTTCGAAAAGTAACCAACGCGAAAGGAAAACAGCAAATGACCCACGTGATCGACCCATTCCGAGACGGACGCACCAGCTGGCTCGGCCTAGACGAAGAAGGCTTCCGCCGGAAGGTCTTCAGTGTCGTCGGCAAAGATCTGCTCAACTCGGAATTCATGTCCGCCGGGATCACGATATTCGAGCCAGGTGAGTCTTCCTCTCTGCACAACCACCCTGAGTCCGAAGAGGTGGACTTCATTGTCAAGGGTCACGGAGAAGTCCGGGACGAGTTTGGCAACGTCACCCCCTTCGACGAGCACACCTTCATGTTTATCGAGAAAGGAAAACTTCATCAGCATGTAAACACCGGAAGAGAGCCGATGTGGCTGATCTGGATCTACGGACCCCACGGACAGCTGCCGACGACTTAGTTCGACGATTTATATAGACCCTGGATACTCGGGAGGAAACAATGAAAAAAATGAGGCATGGGGGAAGAAGGAACAAGGTGTTCTTCTTGGCCTCTACAGCTGCACTGGCGGTCGGAGTTGCCGCGTGTGGCTCCTCGAGCAGCTCGGGCGCGACGACCACGAGCACACCGTCTAAGCACTTCACTATCGCCTATGTTCCCGGTGCCACCGGCGTGGGCTTCTACAATTCTCTTCTGGCCGGAATCAAGACCAAGGCCAAGTCTTTGGGGATGAGCGTCGTCTACCAGGGCGCCGCTGCCTTTAGCCCGTCGGCCCAGATTCCAGTGGTCCAGGGCGTTTGCACCAACAAGCCCAATCTTCTGATCTTGTCGCCAACCGATCCGGTGGCTCTTGAGCCCGCGGTCCAGGCCTGCATCGCGGCCGGCATCCCGGTCATCACGACGGACACGACCCTTTCCAACACTTCCAACATTGTTGCTCAGATCACCACGAACAACGCTCAGGGTGGCAAGCTCGCTGCTGACTTCGTGGGCAAGGCTCTGAATGGCAAGGGTGAAGTAGCGGTCTTGAGCCTGTCGCCAACCGCGACGACCCAGGTGGCTCGTGTGCAGTCCTTCGAGAGCGAAATCAAGTCTGCGTATCCGAATATCACTATTGTGGCAACTGAGTATGTTGGTCAGGAAGCCACCTCCAGCGAGTCGGCTGTCAATGCCCTGCTGCTTGCCCATCCGAACCTGGGCGCAGTCTACGGCGTCGCAGAGCCGGCGGCCGAAGGCGCTGCCGCAGCGTTGCAGTCGGCCGGCAAGACTGGAAAGGTAGTGGTCGTGGGCTTCGACGCTGGTGCCTCGGAGGTCAAGCTCCTCCAGGCGGGGCAAGTTCAGGCGCTCGTCGCCCAGCTGCCTACGCAAGAGGGTCAAATCGCCGCCCAGGACGCATATGACAAACTGACCGGAAAGACCTCGGCTATTCAGCCAACTCAGCAACTCCAAGACGTATTGCTGACAACAGCAGAATCCAAGCTGCCGAGTTACGCCAAGTACTTCTACGGAAGCTAATTAAAGGGGGGTAGCTAGGGTGACAGCCCGATTGGCCGTAAAGGGCCTTGCCAAACACTATGGGGGTGTTCACGCACTTCGCGGTGTCGACCTGAGCGTCGATGCGGGAGAGGTCGTGGGCCTCGTCGGAGACAACGGTGCCGGAAAATCAACATTGTTGAAGATCCTCTCCGGGGCCATACTGCCGTCCGACGGGCAGATCTTCCTTGATGGCGAGCCGATGGAGTTTTCGACTCCATCCATGGCACGCGAGGCCGGCATTGCCACGGTCTACCAGGACCTCGCCCTAGCTGCCCAACAAGACGTCGTCTCTAACTTCTTCCTCGGTCGCGAGATCCTTGCCAAGGGATTCCTTGGCAAGCGCTTGGGCTGGCTGGACAAGAAAGCCATGGCCGCTCACACGAAGAGCGAGCTTGCCCGCTTGGGCACGAAGATTGCCGACATCCATCTCGCGGCCAAGGATCTCTCCGGCGGCCAGCGCCAGGCACTGGCCATCGCCCGTGCAGCCGCTTGGACTAGTAGGGTCTTGCTGCTCGACGAGCCCACAAGCGCTCTAGGTGTTGAGCAGCAGCATCAGGTTCTCGAATTGATCAAGAGGGTCAAGCACGAAGGCATCGCGGTCATTTTCATCTCGCACCAGATGCAAGATGTCCTGAGCGTCTGCGACCGAGCGGTCGTGCTGCGCCTGGGCCAGGTGGCCGCGACCCTCGAACCCCAGGACATGAATACAGAAAACCTGGTCGGGTACATCACGGGCGCCAAAGTGTCGGCCAGCTCGCACCCGCATCTGGAGGTAAGCGCCAAATGAGCACGGTGGTCCAAGCACCCACGCCACCGGAAGTCGAAATTCGTTCCGGTTTTCTCGATCAGGCCAAGGCGAGAGCCAGGGACTTCTGGATAGGCGGCGTGCTTATCGTTTTGATCCTGCTTTTCGGGCTCATATCTCCTAACTTCCTCACCCGCCCGAGCTGGCTGAACACTTCCAACACGGCAGTGGAGGTCCTGCTGCTCGCCGTCGGTGAGACCTTTGTCATCTGCACCGGTGGAATCGACCTTTCCGTTGGAGCCATCCTCGGCTTTTCCGGAATGGCCGGCGGATGGGTCATGCAGACCTATTTCCCCAACGCGGTCGGTGCCGCTCCCGGCGTATTGGCAGTCGGCTTCCTTGCCACCATCGCGGTTGGTGCACTATTTGGCCTCGTCAACGGCGTTCTCATCGCCAAGATGGACATTCCGCCCTTCGTAGTGACCCTGGGTACCCTGGGAATTGCCACCGGTCTTGGCGATCTGCTCAACAATGGCCAGGAGATTTCCAAC
>JAJYPE010000116.1 GCA_021795585.1 Actinomycetes bacterium
GCCCTCGCTGGACTTCTAAGGCCTACGGTCCACTGGTCCTGCAGCGGTTGATGCGTGGCGTGGGCCGACCTACCCACCGCCGGTTGAACACCTGGACTTGACGTTGACAGCGGAAGCGACGCCGGCCATGCCGGCGGCAAAGAGGGCCGGTTGAACATACCTCGGGCTGTGAGGTTCACCAACAAGCGGTCAAGGTCGGTTCAGTGCAGAGGGGCAGACCCATGCAAAATTCGCATATATGAGCAGGCGCCTTCCTGCTCATCTGGCAAATCTCCGACCGCGATGAGCCCACCCGTCCGGCTCAGAGGCCCCAGATCGCTCGCCAGTTTTGAACCAGCGGCGAGCGGTCTGGGGTTGCACATGGTGGGGTATACGCCGACTCAGGGCGGGGTTCCTCCCTGTTCGGCAACGGTCGGCTAGTCAGCGCCTAAACGCGCTAGCCGTTCACCATGCGGGTTCGCCCCTCCCAATACGGCGCACGCAGCTTGAACTTCTGGAGCTTGCCGGTGGCAGTACGTGCGAGTTCGGAACGGAACTCGACGCTGGTCGGGCACTTGTAATGGGCTATCCGCTCACGGCAGAAGGCAATGAGTTCCTCCGGGGTCACCTCCACGCCCTCCTTGGGCACGACGAGCGCCTTTATGGTCTCGCCCCACTTCTCGTCGGGGACGCCGATGACCGCCACCTCCTGCACCGCTGGATGCTGAAAGATCGCGTCCTCCACCTCGATCGAGGAGACGTTCTCGCCCCCGGTGATGATCACGTCCTTCTTGCGGTCCGAGATGGTCAGATACCCGTCCTGGATGTATCCCCCGTCACCGGTATGGAACCAGCCGTCCTCGATGGCCTCTGCTGTGGCCTCGGGGTTGGCCCAGTAGCCGTCAAAGACGAGGTTGGACTTGGCCAATACCTCCCCGTTTGCGTCCACGTGGATGCGGTTGGAGATGATCGGCGTGCCCGCCCGAGATAGGAGCTTCGCACGCTCCGCCAGGGGCTTGTCGTCCCACTCACGCCGGTGCTTGTTGAAGGTGAGCACCGGGGAAGTCTCGGTGAGGCCGTAGATCTGCATGAACTCCCAGCCCAGCTCTTCTTCGATCCTCTCGATGGTGCGGGACGGAGGAGGAGCCCCGGCGGCTACCACACGTACCTGGTCGCGACCCGGGATGATTCGGCCCGCGGCTCGCCGCTTTTCGCCGGCCTGCAAAACTGCCGCCCAAACGGCGGGCGCACCGCACATGAGTGTCACTCCGTGCGTTTCCACTCGTTCGAGTATCGTCTCGCCGTCTACCTTGCGCAACAGGATGTGCGTTCCACCAAGGCCGCTCATGACGTAGGGCATCCCCCACCCGTTCACGTGGAACAACGGGAGCGTGTGCAGGTAGACGTCGTTCTCGTTAACTCCGGTGTGGAGGCCGAAGAGCACGGAGTCCATCCACATGTTGCGATGGGTCAGCTGCACCCCCTTCGGGCGCGCGGTGGTTCCGGAGGTGTAGTTGATGGAGCACGTGAAGCTCTCGTCGGCTTCCCAGTGGCTTGGACCCACTTGGTCGTCGCGCAGCTCCTCGAAGAGTCCACGGTCGCGGACCCCGTCCATAACGATCTTTTCCTTTACGTGGATGCCCGCAAGCATCTCTTCGTATTCGGGATCAACCAGCAGTACAGACGCCCCGGAGTGGTCGACAATGTAAGCGACTTCATCGACGGTGAGCCTGAAATTGATTGGCACAACGATGCGTCCGAAGCCGCTCACGCCGTAAAAGGAGGTGATCATCTTGCCGGCATTAGGGCTGAAGATCGCGACCCTCTCTCCCTGCCCCACCCCCATGTCCTCGAGCGCCTTCGCCATATTTCTGGCTCGGCGATAGAGACTCAGGTTGGTAATCTCTCCCAGTGCTCCCGGCACGCCTGGTTCGTCAACCAAAGCAATACGGTCGGGATAGACGAGAGCGGCCCTCTCGAGAAAGTCGTTGACGTTAAGTTGGACAAGCACGCTAAGTATCCCCTTACTCCCTCCAGCGCCGAGGCGTTCTTTCCCCGCGCCGTGAGATCGCGTCCCAAAAAGTGGGATACAACAATATATACAGGCGCTTTGACCCGTACAAGATGTCGCTGAACTACCGCACACGTTCTAAATTGCGCGCCCTTCGAACCTCCGAACACGGCCGGGAAATCCTGCGCCTAGGGCCAGTTCAAGCCCAATCGCAGGCAACCCACAATCCGAGCCGATCACGGGCTCCGCCTCCACGCGGCGCTCGACCTCCTGGGAAAGCAGCATCCGAGACCGGCCGACAAGCCATGGGCGGAGATCCCTGGAGTAGTCAGCACTTCCAAGGCCATGGCGGTCGGCGTCGATTAGGTCGAGTAGGGCAAAAAGGCGCTGCGGCACGCGGGGCAGGGTCTCCGCCGAAGCATCCAACCCCGGAACACAGAGGGGCGACAGTAAGAGCCGGCTGGCCAGCGCTCCCCAACGGTCGCCGGACGCGCTCTTTCCGCCACTCCAAAGCTCGGAGTCCTGCCCGAGGCGCGCCAGAGCGGCCAGGTTTCCGGTGCAAAGATCGTCTGGACCTATTCCACACTCACCCTGGCCGGTCGTGGGGGCGAGCCGGTCGACGGCAAAACCCGGCATGCGCAGCGCGGCCAGCTTGAGCACTCGTTCGACCAGCAGATTGTCATCGGGTCGAGACGGCGGAGCTATTGGTGCCGCCACCATGTAAAGGTCGGCGCCATGGCGAAGGGAGACCGCCTGGGCGAGCGAGCCTGCATCTGTCAGCTCGGCTTCCGGACTTCCGGGCGGGTGCTGCCCGGCCAAGGTCCGCGCGGCCGCCGCATTTCCCGCCACCACCCGCACGCCTTCCGACGCCAATCGTTCATCCGCTACGAGCAATTCCTCTCCGGCCGCTGCTCTAACAGCGAGCGCCGCTCGGAGCGCTTCCGAGCTTTCGTAGACCTCCAACCGCGAACCAACGGTGAGGGGAAGGCTCGCTTCCACAACACGGCGCTCGGCTCGCCGATTGGGGGAACCCTGCTCGACCTGGCTCGCGATCCACGACCTCCATCCGGCTCCACGTCCAGTCGGCTCGTTGGTGGCCGAGTCCAAGCGGGCCGCATCAGCCAACACCACGCCACCGGGGCCAGCGCCCGCTCGGAGCAGCGACGCGACGTCGGCAGGATCAACGGCTTGAGAAAGCATCAGCCCCGCGCCGCGAGGAACCGCATCTCCAGGGGCCACTCTTATCAGCGACGCCGCGGCCGGCTTGCCAACGGTGCGCCAATCGAGCGCTACGTCATGCGTGCTCGCGACGGTTTTCGCCCCGGCCGTCGCAAATCCTAACAAGGCAGCCTCAAGCTCGAAGAGCTGATCCGACCCACTGGCGAGCCTGAACACCAGCCCCGGCACCTCTGGCGCCCCGGAGCGCACGTCGTGCAGGCGGTCCTCGATCGCTTCGAGGTCCTCACGCCGATACGAGCGCTGCCGCGGGGGCGGACTGCCGAATCCAGTGCCGGACTCCCGTCCGCGCAAGGCGTCGTCCAAAACCACCCCTTCATAGTTGA
Organism: Actinomycetes bacterium; assembly: GCA_021795585.1. GTDB lineage: Bacteria > Actinomycetota > Acidimicrobiia > Acidimicrobiales > Acidimicrobiaceae > Acidithrix. Next base: position 3,553 of record JAJYPE010000116.1, read on the forward strand.
GCGGTCGTCGGCCGTCCAAGTTCGCCGCCCCGACACCTTGCAGTTCGGCGTCCAGGATGCCCGCCCCGCGCGATCGGGCAGCCGCGACAATGCGAGCCTCGGTCAACGCCATCTCCTTTCCCAGGAAGGATCGTCCAGGATGCTCTTCCGGGTCGCCGCTCGAGGACGCAGCCCTCGCCGACCAATCGCGTGCGATTGCCTCTATGGCGAGCACCGCCGGCTTGGCCGGCCGAGTCCGCAGCTGCGCGATCCGGCTCCGCGCTCCCGAGGCCCGCATCTCGCTCTCGATTTCCTTCGCCCGGCGCGAAAAGGCTCCGCTGTCGGCCAGGCAACGCGCTCTCGCCGCGCCTTCTCTCGACTGCGCGGGCCGCTCAAGACCACGATCAGCGAGGTTGCGCTCCAGAGCAGCAAGGTAGAGAAGGTCGAGATGGGGCGACGCAAACTTGAGCGTCGAGGAATCGATCGCTCTGCTCTTTCCGTCCGCGCTGATCGCTGCGTTTGGCACGAGCAGGTGCGAGTGGAGATGGGGGTCGAGGCGGCGCGACATGAAGTGCACGAACTCCGCGGCCTCGGACATGGGAGCCCTTCGGTACTCCCTGCCTGCTGCCGCGGCCTCCCGACTCCAGAGCAGCTCGCGACCTATCAGGCAATGGACTTCGGCGACGGCGGCTCGGTGACACGCAACCACACGAGATCTTTCCGCATCAGTCCCGAGCGCCGCCAGCAGCGAGACGCTCTTGGGGGCTGCCACCACCAGCTCCAGGAATCGGTTGCGCGGCCTCGATGTCGCCGCCGCGGCTCGGAAAGCCTCACTCGCTGCCTCCAGCTTCGGCGGAATGGCTGCCGGATCCAAACCGAGGCCATCGGCGCCTGCAACGGCAAGCAGGCGCGGCTCCCAGCTCGACAACCCGCCCCAAGCGTTCGTCAGCGCCCGTGACTCGGCGGTCAGGTAGTGGAAGTCAGCCTCGGGAGCAAGGGAGACAAGAACGGCCATCGCACGTACACCTCGCGTCGCGTTGTCATGGAGCGCAAGGCGAAGCAGGTTTTTTCGATCGGCGGCCGACGCCACGCGAGCGGGGGCTCACCGATAATACACTCGGTCACCTTTACGCGGCGGGCGCAGGCGACTCAAGGCTCGGCCACTTCGGTAAACTCCGCGCGCTTGGGAAGAATGGATCCCAGCCGGAGGGCACCAAGTCCGCTAGCCGCGCATGCTGCCGCCACGGGGATCGGCCACGCCAGAGCGGACCCCAGGCCGACGAGCACGCCCGCAATGGGTGGTCCCACCATGCCGCTCGCTCCCCAGGCTGCCGAGGTGAAAGCGTTATATCGGCCACGCTGCTCGGGAACTGCCAGATCGTTGGACAGCATCGAGGTGACCGGCTGGAAGACCGTCTCCGCAAGGCCGAAGAGTCCGAGCGACAGGACCATAAGGCCGTCGGCGACTAATCCACGCAGGGCTGGAGCGGCCGCCACGAGCGTTATTAGCCAGCAGACACTCCACACGACCGAGACAAGCGCAAGCGCGCGCGAACGCCGAAAGCGCTCGACGTAGCGCACCACGAACATCTGGGACAAGACTATGACACCCGTATTTGCGGCGAAGGCGAAGCCCACCACCCGCGCCGTGGCCCCGGCATACTGGGTGACATATGCCGCCCATCCCCCGTCGAGCTGTCCATACCCGAAAAATGCGATCGGAAGATAGACGGCCATATACCGCATGAACACTCCGTCGCGAAGAGGCTGGAACATGCCTCCCCCTCCCGCCTTTTCGTCGTCTGAAACCTCCTCGACAAGGCGCGGTAGTCGCCTGAAGCCAACTTCAAACACCACAGCCGCTACGCAGAGCATGACCGCATCTGTCAAAAACGCCACCTGGTAGGTACCCACTTGATGCAGGTGAACTATCTGCCCGCCGACCAGTCCGCCAAGGCCGATGCCGGCGTTGAGCACCGCGAATTGCGCCGCAAAGGACTTGGTCCGCCGCTCTGGCTCCGCCACCGAATAGATGAGAACCGACCTGGCCGGCCAAATTATGGCGCCCGAAACGCCTCCCAGGACGAGCGACGCCGCCGCGAGTGGCGCGCTCCCAGAGAAAGCGAGCGCGACGACGCTCACGGCGTATACCACGAGACCGATCGCGTGGCCGTGGACCGGACGAATGCGGTCGATTATCGCTCCAGCCGGCGCGGAGCAAGCCAGGCTGGTCGCCCCCGCCACCGAGACGACAAGGCCGGCTAGCCACAGGGGAAGTCCGCGGCCAAAGTGCAGGTAAACCATGAGATAGGGGAGAGTCAATCCCTCGCCAAAGGCCATGACGGCACTCCCCGTGGTCATAAATACGCTGTTTCGCCTGGAGGTCACTCCTGGGCCCTTTCCGCCGGCGGCAGCTCCGTGTGTTCGGGCAGGACCAACCGCATTGGGAGCGCGGCCCCGGAAACCAGGGCGCTAGCAGCAATCATCGGCAAGGACCAGGCGAGTGGCGTGCCAGCCGCAGTGAGCGAAATACCACGAACGTCGTGGAGGTAGACCATGAGGAACTCCAGGGTAAGCCCATTGCCATAGAACATAAACAGCGTTGCCGCGGCGAGCACGCAACGTCCCGAGAGCTTGCCCACGCGTACTTGGTTGCCTTTCGAGGGCTCCGAACAGCCCTGGCCGGAGGCACGGCCACGGCGAACCTCACCAGCCGCATCTTCATGCGGTGGTGGCTCTCAACGATGGTTCCAACCCTTGCGGAGGTTTATACGTCCATCGTCTCCGAGACGATCCTCAGGATCGCGTGCGCCAGCTCGGTGGCACTCTCGCGGGAGAGCTCGACGGCCACCCGGGCGGATGGCCCGAGTTCCGGGTTTGTGAAGTCGATATTGAGAGTATGGGCTTCGCGGGCATGGACCGGGTGGTCGAAGTAGACGCTCGCC
>JAJYPE010000117.1 GCA_021795585.1 Actinomycetes bacterium
GAAGATCGGCTGCCCGGAAAGGTTGCCAATTGTGAGCACCGAGAAGGACGCGCCGGTCTGTGTGTTGTAGAGGGCTTCGGCTGCCGCCATCTTCATGGGTTGCTCCTTGGTCATCACCTGGCCCTGGATGTGGCCGACGAAGGCGTTCAGGAACATGGAGACGAAGAGGACCACCACTCCGAAGCGCACCGACGCCGAGAAGGCCGGGCTCTTGCCTCTCTTGGCCAGCTGGTACGCGCTGACGGCCAAGATGATGGCAGCGGCAGTGGTTATCGCGGCGAGCAAGGTGTGGAAGAAGGTGACGATCAAGGTCGGGTTGCCGAGCAGCGCGAAGAAGTTCGTCATCACGGCCCGGTGGGTCGTGGGGTCGATCTTGTATCCCACCGGATGCTGCATGAAGGAGTTGGCGGCGAGTATGAAGAGCGCTGAAAATATGGTGCCGATGCTCACCATCCAGATGGACAGCAGATGTATCCGCTCGGAGACCTTGCCTTTGCCGAAGAGCCAAATGCCCAGGAAGGTCGACTCGAGGAAGAAGGCGAGCAGGCCCTCTATGGCCAAAGGCGCCCCGAAAATGTTGCCGACAAAGATCGAATACTGCGACCAGTTCATGCCGAACTGGAACTCCTGGACTATGCCGGTCACGATTCCAATTGCGAAGTTGATCGCGAAGAGCTTGCCGAAGAAGTCGACGATCTGGGCGTACTTTTCGTTTTTGGTCCGGTGATACGCGGTCTGCATGATCGCGAGGCTCAGAGCCATGCCTATGGTGATCGGCACGAAGATGAAGTGGTAGATGATGGTGACCGCGAACTGCCAGCGCGATAATGCAAGGGCGCTCATTCAATCCTCCTCGCCGTAGCGCGCGTTGCGCACCGAGGTCGCAACCCACGAATGGACGTCTTCGCAGGATCGAAGCCGCCCAAAGACTATGTGTCGGATAGTAGGCCAACTAGGGACTATGTGCCCTATCGGAAAAAGTGATCCTGGGTCGACTTGTTGGCCTAACCCAGCACTTATAAGCGTGACGCAAGGGTGAGATAGTGATCATAAATAGTGCTTGATAGCCCCTTCCATGCTTGCGTGGCAGCTCTGCCAATAGGCAAAAGCCGCTCAAGGTGGCGAGAAAAATCACCGAGAGTAGTAGTGGGGCGCGGAGCGAAGAGAATGGCGGCTCTCTCCTTCGCAATATGCCCGTTGCCAGGCCCGTTCCCATCACAGGGGGGACGGGCCTGGCGCCTTTAATGCGCCGCACTTTCTGTCATGAACCGGCCCGGCATGTGGGGAAATGTCAGGGCGAAGTGGCAAGCAGGTACCGGCGCCTGCTTGTGCCGTGGACTGTGGCCATGCGCTCGAAGGAAGCTCCCGCCCCTTCGAGCAGGGCCATCGATGCCCCGTTTGCCTCATCGCAGGTGACCACCGCAGTTTCGACGCGCTCGCGGTGCAGCCGGGCAAGCGCATCCCTCAACGCTTGCGAGGCGTAGCCCCGCCGCCTGAAGGCGGGCAGGACCACATAGCCCAGGTGTCCCTCGAGTTCGGCCATTCGCCCCTCGGGCTGGAAGCGGATCCACACCCTTCCCGCCAGATATCCATCAGCCTCCATGAACAGAAATTCTCCCCGGATCCAGGGTTCCGGGCAGTGCAGTCCCAGCGAGACGCCATTGACGCGCTCGACCCAGTCCGCGAACGGCTCGCCAGGCCGGTAGTCGAGGAGAAAGTCCACGAAGGGATCTCGGACTATTTGGCAATGCCCCGCAATTGCGTTCGCTTCGTCTTCGGAGGAAGGCAACCTAAGTATCAGCGGCATGTCGGACATATGGGGTTACAGAGAGCCCGCCCCCGTTGAGACAAGAGACTTCTTGTAGCGCTTGTTCGCGTACATCAGGCGGTCGGCCTGGGCTATGAGTTTGTCTATCTCGAAGGGCGAGGCTGCGGTGGAGTAGCCGATGGAGGCATACACACCGTCCTGGGCCAGACGGTCTTCGATCCGGTGCGAGAATTCCCTGGCGGCCGCGGCGTGCATGCCCGGGGCGAGAAGGATGAACTCGTCGCCGCCGAGCCTGGCCACGATGTCTCCCTGCCGGCATGCGGCGGAAAGGATCTCGGCGAAACGACGGATATAGCCATCGCCGGCGGCGTGGCCGGCGGTATCGTTCACGAGCTTCAAATTATCGAGGTCGAAAAGGATCACGGACACCTGGGAGGTGGGCTCCGCCACAGCGGCCGCTTCGAGCGCGCGCTCCCAGCCGAAGCGGTTCAGCACGCCGGTGAGAGGATCGCGCTCCGCCTCGCTCAGGACCTGCGAAGTCAACAGTTCGCGTTGGTAGGCGACGTGGGAGTCCTCTATCACTTTTGCGAGCAGGGGTTCGATGCCCATCAAGGCGGAGGCGATGGCGCTCGAGGCGAGGTCGGCCGGCAGCGGGTCGAAGAGGACCAGCTGGTGCTCCGGCATCCGCGGGAGGGTGGGTATTACCGATAGGGCGGCCATGACGCGGATGGGACCGATCTTGAAGTTGTCCTTCACCTCGATCCAGAGGGCTGCTCCCGGATCCGCAAGGTATATGAGGGAGGGGAGCGCGCGAGCCGCGACGAAGGTGGGCGGGCGCGCCTCGCGAGAGTCATGTGCCGGCCGCTGCCTGATGGTGGAGCGCACCTCGTCGGCTTCACGGATTCCGTAGTTGCGCCCGAAGGCGAAGAGCACGCTGCCGGACACCGGAGCCTTGGCGTATCCTCCCCGCTCGAGCAGCATCGCCCCGTCGAGTTCGAAGTGGTCGAGCAGCAGCTGAACGGATGAGGAGATGGCTCCGTATGCCCGGGATAGCGGGTGATTGCCCAGCTCTATGTTCGCATTGCTCATGGCGTTTATATCAGGTGCCTTCGGCAGGCGGAACTACTCAATTGTAATTATCGGCCGGAAAACCCGGATACTTTCGCAGGAATTCAAGATTCCTTCAGTCACTGCCAAAATATTGTGCCAGAAATCCGCGAGCGTGCTGCGTCGGAACTCCGCTGGCCAGGGCGCCAATTGTAAAAAGCCGCGCTAGCGTCTTGCCAGTGGGCGCGGGTGAGATGCATGGGGCTGGTCCTCGCGGGGCGGCCATCGAATTCCAGGCTGTAAACGTCACCGTGCAGGGGAGATATCTTCTGCACGACGTCACCTTCTCGGTCCCGGCCGGCGCGCGGCTCATCGTTATCGGGCGCAACGGTGCCGGCAAGACAACTCTCTTCGGGCTCCTTTCGGCGGTCAGTCGCCCCAGTTCAGGCACGGCCCGGGTGCTGGGCGAGGTACTCGGACGTTGCGACATGCGCGAACTGCGCAAGAGGATCGGCATTGGAGGCTCCTCGGCTATCGAGCAGCTGGACCAAGGCATGACCCTGGTCGAGGCGGTTTTGAGCGGAATCGACCAGGTGCGCTCACGCTGGTGGCTGAAGGCTACAGATACGGACCGTGAGCGCGCGGAGGTTCTGCTCGATAGAACGGGACTTCTTCCTCAGGCGCATCGCAGCTTGGCCTCGCTTTCCATGGGGGAGCGGCAGCAAGTGGGAATCGCCCGTGCGCTGGTCGGGCAGCCCGAACTTCTGCTGCTGGACGAACCCACCGCAGGCCTGGATCTGGGTGCTCGGGAGGAGTTCATCGCTCGCATCTCTTCGCTCGCCGCGGAAAGGCGCGAGATGACGATCGCAATGATTACCCACCACGTGGAGGAGATACCTCCCGGATTCGACCATGTCGTCGGCGTCAAGGCGGGCGAACTGGTCGCCGACGGGCCCCTCGAGAAGGAGCTGAGTTCGGCGGTGCTGAGCGATCTCTTCGATGCCAAAGTGGCCTTGACCAGGCTCGGCAAGCGCTACGTCGCCTTCGCCGAGGGCTGATCCATCGCCCTGTTACACCAAACGAATCACGGAAAGCTGTTAAGGCAAGGAGCGCAAATGGAATATCGCAGGCTTGGGCGGTCCGGCATCAAAGTGTCGGCAATTTCGCTGGGATCGTGGGTGACCTTCGGAGATCAGGTCGATGAGGACCTCGCCTTTTCGGTGATGAAGCGCGCATACGAAGCGGGCGTGAACTTCTTCGACAACGCCGAGGTCTATGCGGGCGGGGCGTCCGAGACGATAATGGGCGCCGCCCTGCGCAGGCTGGGCTGGCCCCGCCATTCCTATCTGGTTTCCACCAAGTTCTATTGGGGCATCCACCCCGGCGTGAACACGCGGAACACCCTGAACCGCAAGTACCTGCTGGAAGCAATGGACGGATCGCTCGAGCGTCTGGGTCTGCCGTACGTGGACCTTGTCTACTGTCACCGGCCCGACCCGGAAACCACCATCGAGGAGACGGTCTTCGCGATGCATGACCTCGTCACCAGGGGCAAGGCGATCTATTGGGCGGTCTCGGAGTGGTCCGCAGCGGAAATCCGTCATGCGTATGAGATAGCCGAGCGTCACCACCTGCACAAGCCGGTGTCGGAGCAGCCCGAGTACAACCTGCTGCACCGTACGCGGGTGGAGACGGAGTACGACGACCTCTACGACGACTTCGGCCTCGGCCTGACCACCTGGTCCCCGCTCAAGTCGGGCGTTCTCTCCGGCAAGTATGCCGACGGCATCCCGGCCGGCTCGCGTGCGGCGCTGCCGGGATACGAGTGGGTGGTTGAGATGCTTGAGGACCCGGCCAAGGCTGCGGCGGTCAAGCGCCTCTCGGAGATCGCCGGGCGCATCGGGTGCACCCCTGCCCAGCTGGCGATCGCCTTCTGCCTGGACAACCGCAATGTCTCCACCGTCATTACCGGCGCCACCTCGATGGCGCAGCTGGAGGAGAATCTCGGCGCGCTGCATGTGCACGCAAAGGCGGGAACCGATGTCTTCGAGGAGCTCCGCGCGCTGACGGCCTCGGTCGCCGAGTGACGGATCAGTCGAGGCGGCGCAGGCCCTCTTTGTAGCGGATCCCGTTATCCACGTACCGGGTCACCGCATCGGCGAGGGTATCCGGGTCGACGCGATTCTCGAATATTCGTGCTGGCACGCCCAGGGCCATGGCGCGCGAGGGAACGTGCATGTCGTTGGTGACGACCGCGTTGGCACCGACCACGGCGAAGCTTTCCACCCGCGCACGATGCAGCACCACCGACCCTGATCCGATCAGGGCGTCGTCCTCGATCAAACAGCCTTCAAGATGGACGATGTGTCCCACGGTGCATCTGTTGCCGACGACGGTCGGAAGCACCTCGGTGGCGTGCAGGACGCTGCCATCCTGGATCGAGGTGTCCTCGCCGATTTCGATCCTGCCGTAGTCGCCGCGCAGCACCGCCCCGGGCCAGATTGTGGAACGTGCGCCGATCTTGACGTTTCCGATCACGGTGGCCATTGGATGGACAAAGGCGCTCGGATCGATTTGAGGCTCCGAGTCGAAGAGCGCGAAGACGGCCATTTTCCCTCCTGGCTTGGCTGCGACCTACAGGTTATGGCAGGCGGCTCAAGTAGTGCGCATGGCACGCCTGCCGGCCGAGAACGAGGTGGCCGCCACTACCGCCGTGAAGGCGAGGGTGAGATCTCCCGCCGACAGGGGGAGCGCGACGATGGTTGGCACCAGGGCGCCGGCCACCCAGGAAAGCTGGAAGCGCGTCTCGAATCGCGCGAAGGCCTTGCCCTGCATGCCGGAGGGGATGTTGTACTGGACCAGCGAGTCGAAGGCGAGCTTGCCGGACGAGGCTACGAAGCCGATGGTCGCCGCCAGGCCCACCTGGATGGCCCGGCTGGCTACGGCGGCGCCGAGGATCCCCAGTCCGGCCTCCAGCACCAGAGCGAAGATGAGCAGCATCTCCTCCTGTAGCACGCGGCGGATCTTTGGTGTGAGGGCGGTGGCCAAGGCGGATCCAAGGGCCGAGGCGGCCAGAATCAGGCCGTACTCGTAGGTTGGCGCATGCGCCCGGCGCAGGTTGAAGGCGATGAAGAAGGTGAAAAATCCTACCGAACCACGCAGGACCGACATCGCCGCCGCCGCGAGAAGCACACTTGGAGGGGATGTCGGTTTGACTTCCTCGCCGTCCTGGCGCGCTTCCTCGTCCGATGCGGTTCGGTTCCCACCAAGGCGCAGGTTGCGCACCTGAAGGCCGCCCAAGAGGAAGACCAGTGCCCCGATTCGCAGGACCCACGGAGAGCCGAGATGCGGCGTCTTCAGGATTCCGACCGCCAAGGCTCCACCAAGAAAGGCGGCAACTGCAGCCAGCAGCGAGATCTCCGAGTTGACGGCAACCAAGGCGGGATTGCCGCCTGCGGCGGCCCCGCGGGTGAGAAAGCGCTGCCGGGGTCCGCTCCTGGGATCATTGCGAGCCATTTCCGGAACTATGGCGGCTTTGCCCACCAGATAGGACTTGGAGGCGACCAACGTCGAAAATGCGAGCGGAAAGAGCAGCAGCGAATGCAAGTTTGCCGCCATCAATACACTTATGACGGCCCGGGCCAGCAGTGAGATGG
>JAJYPE010000118.1 GCA_021795585.1 Actinomycetes bacterium
GCGCACGGCCACTACGCGCACCGACGCCAAACCCGGCGCGACGGCAAGCGCTTCGCGAACAGCGGCGATGGAGTGGCCACAAATGGCAGTCAGGTAGATGCCGGCCGCCTGAGCCTGGGTAGTTTTGCGCAGCGAGAGATTGCCGGCCGCGGTCGTCGAAGGCAGTCGCTCGGGAACCACCTCCTCGCCCGGGACGATCACTGCGATGCTTGCCTCGGAGTCTTCCACCGAGACGGCCCCGGCATGCATGCCGCCACTTTCGAACGCCTCGTTCAAGGTCGCCATAACCACGTCAGGATCGTTCGCCAGAAGTTCCTTCCAACGCTCGTCGAGCTCCGATTGAGTGGCTTGCCGTTCACGTTCCAACTCGGCGTGCTTGGCCGCGATCTCGCGTTCGGCGTCCGCGGCCGCCTTCTGCTCGGCAGCCACCCGCTCCGAGTGTTTCCAGAATCCGATCCCGTGAAGGGCTTCGGAACGATATTTTTCGCGTATCGCCGTTTCGTCAACCGCCGGCGCCGGAGGCGCCACCGGCGCAACAACAGGGTCGACCGGGTGACGGTGGAGATTGGCGATCGCCTCAAATGCCGCCACACTCTGGCTGGCCTCGGTAGCCTTGGGCAAACTTGACGTCGGCTGCGCCGATCGCGGCGAGCCGGATGTGGCCGCCGACGGGTGGCTGCCGGCCGAAGCAGGCCGTTTCCTACTCCCACCAATGCTGTGATACAAGGTGTAAGGCCCGGCTCCCGTCGAGACACCCGAGCGATAGCCGCCGCCTATGTGCACACGCGCAGCGCGCGGGCCAATCGATGTCCTCACGCCGGAGCGGGTCAACCTGACCCTGACGCCCGGTGCAACCCTGAAGTAGATTCCCACGGCAACCACCATACTCAACTTCGCCTTAGGCGATTCTCAACTACGTATGGTCTCAGTCCAGCTCACAGCACTACGACCGTGCCATGCGGTACCAAAAAAGTGACTTCGTACTCTATACGGCTCACGCTGCGCGCTTATACCTCCTATCGTGAGCGGGCTTATGCATAAAGGCCGCCGGCTGCCGTTGCGGCAGCTGGGTTTGTTGGTAGCGGCCATGGTCTTCACCTCGGCAGTGGACGGCTGCCAAGGAGGAGCGCCCGTCCTTCAAGAGTCCACGGCGCCGAGCACTCCCGTCACCAACCCACCTTCATCCACGACCGCCGTTCCCGGCACGACACAGGGGTCTACGTCATCCTCTTCCACCACCGTTGTGCTACTGCAGCAGGGTGACAAGGGGCCGCTCGTGCTCTCGCTGCAGAAACAGCTCGCCTCGCTGGGGTATTGGCTCGAGACACCCGACGGAGTCTTTGGCGATAGCACCCAACAGGCCGTGTATGCCCTGCAAAAGGCCGCCGGCATAGCGGTCGACGGTCTGGTTGGACCCCAGACCGAGGCGGCGCTGGCACGAGGCGTGCGGCCCCTGCCGCGCAGCACAAGCGGCTACCTCGTCGAGGTCAATCTGAGCAGGAACCTATTGATATTCGTGGACAACGGGCGCCTCGAATACACGCTCAACACCTCCACGGGTGGAGGATACACCTACCAAGTCGACGGCCAGATGGCCAGGGCCACCACGCCGGTTGGGACTTTTCACATTCTCTGGGAGCAGAACGGGCCCGTCGTGAATTCGCTGGGCGAACTCTGGCGGCCCAAGTTCTTCTACAGTGGCTTCGCCATCCACGGCGACTCGTTCGTGCCGCCCTACCCCGCCTCCCACGGGTGCGTTCGGGTAAGCAACGAGGCGATCGACTGGATCTGGGAGCAGAACCTTGCTCCAATCGGGACCACGGTGTGGACCTACTGGTAGAAGCGATCCCGAACAGCCGGGGATGCCGTTACGCGAGCGACCCCCACATGAGAATGCGCTTGAACGGGTAGAAGAACGGCCGCTGGTATCCCAGCACCTCGAGAATGCGCGCCTTGTAGGCAATGACGAAGGACTCGTATTCGTCGGGCTGGAGCAGGCGCTTTACCCTGTTCATCGAGGTCCCCTTCATCCATTCGACGAGCGCGTCGGTGTCGGCAAGCAAATGTGTGTAGACCTGCAAACGCACGTGCTGGCGCTTGAAGCCGAGCGCATACAAAAGGGCCGAGTACTCCTCGGGACTGCGGACATTCGTCGCTACCGGGTCCGGCGGAGCGTCAGCGCCCAGGCGCTCGCGTGCCACCTCGGCCAGCACCAGGTGCGAGGCATGGTCCCAGTTGGCCGGCACCTGTACTGCGAGCTGGCCTCCGGGCGCCAGCGACTCACGCCAGCGCCCGAGGACCTCGCCGTGATCGCCGACCCACTGCAGTGCGGCATTGGAAAAGACGATGTCACATCCAGATCCACGCCAAGTGGAGATGTCGCCCAAAGCGAAGGTCACCTCGCCTCTCGCCGACGAGTCAGCCCTGGCCAGCATCTCGCTGGATGAGTCGATGCCAAGAGCGCGACCGGCGCCGATCCGATCGAAAAGCTCCGCGGTCAGACGCCCATCGCCGCACCCTAGATCGACAAGCATCGCTCCGGCGCGCGGCTCGACAAGGCCGGCAAGATCCCAAAAGGGCTGCTCCCGTTCATCCGCAAAAAGGCTGTACTGCTCGGGGTCCCATGGTGAGCCTGACATTCATCCCCATTCGTGGTTTGGGCATGCCCCGATCAGGAGTCGAAGCCGAGGCCGATTCTGTCGAGCAGCCTAAGCCACGCATTTCGGCGCCCCCGCCGGTCGGCGCCGGCAAGGGAAGCCCGAGTTGCCCGTATCACCCCGTAGCGAAGCGGCTCGGGAGGAAACGGGATCGGGCGTGATCGCACCATTTCGAGGTCGGAGATTTCGGTCCTGCCCCCGAACATCATCTCGTTCGTGACTCGAGCAGCAAAGCGGGTGGACGCCACGCCCAGGCCGGTAAAACCAGTGGCGTAGGTGACCGCTCCCCTGTTGGTCGAGCCGAAGAAGGGGAAGAAGCGCGAGCATGTGTCGATGGCGCCACCCCAGGAGTAGTCGAAACCGATCTCGCGCAGCTGCGGGAAGGTCGCGTAGAAGTGCCGCGCCAAGAGGTCGAAAGTGGCTTGGCGCTGCTCCAACCCCGGGCCGACCTTTCCGCCGAAGTGATAGATCGCGTCGTACCCTCCCCACAGGATCCGGTTGTCCGCCGTTAGCCGGTAGTAGTGGAAGAGGTTCGAAGCGTCCGCCACACCTTGGCGCGAGGCCCAGCCCACATCCTTCATCTGTTCTTCCGTAAGAGGCTGGGTCCCAAGCGCGTAGTCGTAAACCGGGACGACATAGGCGGAGAGCCGCTTTACAAGTGGCGGGAAGGCATTGGTGCAGAGTGCCACGCGCTGAGCGCGCACGCTTCCGTATCGGCTTCTCGCCAACATGTCCGGCCCCTCGCTCTGGAGGGAGGTGACTTGCGTATAGTCGAAGATCTCGACACCCATTGCCTCGGCGGTCCGAGCAAGACCCCAGGCAAGCCGGGCGGGGTTGAGCATGTAGGCGCTCTCTTTTCGCCAAAGCCCCGCCAGGTATGTCGGCGACCTGATCTCACCGGAAATTGCCTCCGAGTCGAGGAAGACCGCCTCTCGGCCGAGACGCCGCTCCAGGTCGGCACCCTCGAGCAGGCTCGAAATCTCATGCTCACGGGTCGCGACCTCGAGCTCCCCGCTCGACTCCAGCTGGCAATCGATCCCCCACCTCTCGGTGTCGGCCCTGAGGCCCTTGAGATTCTCCAGCCCCAGTCGCTCCAGCTTCTCGGCCTCGGAGGGATACCGGTCGAAGGCCACTCCCGCACCGTGAGTCAGCGTCGACGCGGCGAACCCACCATTGCGGCCGGAGGCCGCACCTCCGCAGACCTCGGCCTCGAGAACGCATACACGAAGCCCGGGCTGCCGTTCCTTGGCGACCAGGGCGGTCCACAGCCCGTGAAAGCCTCCGCCAATCACGGCAAGATCAAAGGTCCGGTGACTCTTCAGGGGTTCCCTGGGCTCCGGAGCGGCAGGATCATCGAGCCACACCGGAATCGTCTTCGCACCCGCGAGTGCCTCTCTGATCCGGCCCTGTCTGGAACGCGGAAGCATTCGTCCTCCACTTTCTAAGTCTTCACCCAGGCCGGATACGACCGCTGAAAGTGGCACGCCCGAGCCGGCTCAATTGGCAAGCCTAAAGCGGGCCCACCCCGCATGTGGGCGGCTCACCGGTAAACTTTGCGCCATCTCGTTTGACACCTGACGACGCGATCGAGGAAGCTTTGGCCGATGCAAAGCGGCCCGTTCGGCCGCCTCAGGAGGTAATTAATGCTTGCCCTGAGATTGAAGGCCTGGAAGACCGAGGCCGTGCTCGAGGAGGTTCCCGAGCCAGGCCTGCCGCCGGCGGGCGCCCTGCTGAAAGTGATCGGCGCGGGAGCATGCCATTCCGACCTTCATCTCATGCGCGACTTCGAAACAGATGCGATGGGGTGGGGTCCGCCCTTCACTCTCGGTCACGAGAACACGGGCGAGATCGTGGCCCTGGGCAGGAGGGCCTTCGGGCTCGAGGTCGGACAGCCGGTCGCCGTATACGGCCCCTGGGGATGCGGCCATTGCCGCCGCTGCGCCATCGGCGAGGAGTCATACTGCGAAAACGCCGCCGCCATCGGCCCGGCGGGAGGAGGGCTTGGCCTCGACGGTGGAATGGCCCCGCTCATGGCGGTACCGGACACTCGCCTCCTTGTCCCCCTGGGCAGCCTGGACCCGGTCGAGGCCGCACCACTGACGGATGCCGGGCTCACCCCTTACCATGCCGTCAATCGATCCCTGCCCAAGCTGGTTCCCGGGTCGGCCGCTGTGGTGATAGGCGCAGGTGGGCTCGGGCACATGGCCGTTCAAATCCTGAAAGCGGTCAGCCCGGCAAAGGTGATCGTGGTCGACACTCGGCAGGAAGCGCTAGCCCTCGCAAAGAGCCTTGGTGCGGACGAGACGGTGAGCATGGATGAAAACCCGGGCCCCGCAATCATGGAACTTACCCACGGCCGAGGTGCCGAGGCGGTCATCGACTTGGTCGGCGCGGATTCGACAATTGCCTTGGGGATGCGCGTCGCACGAACCAGAGGTGACCTCTCGCTGGTCGGGCTCGCGGGAGGCAGCGCTCCGTTCCGCTTCCTCACCGCGCGCATCGAGGTCGAGATGGCCACCACCTTCTGGGGCACCCGGGCCGAGCTGATGGAGGTCATCTCCCTTGCCCAGGCGGGCCTCATCAGATCGCACGTGCAGCGCTTCACGCTCGACCAGGCGGCCGGCGCCTACCGGCTGATGCGGGAGGGCAAGTTGGAGGGGCGTGCTGTCGTAACGCCAAACGCTTGACCGGGTGGCCTATGACGGGTCGGTAGCTTGCAAGGTGAACGACGAGCCGGCACTGGATTGCGCCCACGCATCAGGGAAGGCGGCCGCCAGTGCGTGCTGGGCACGCCACCCCGTGCAGTGGCCCGGCACCAGCAGCTCGGCACCGATCTCCGCCAGGTGCTCTACGGTTGGCGCGATGTTGGGCTCGAAGGCCCTGCCCCCCAAATGGAAACCGCCAAAGACGGCGGACAACCGGGTTTCGCCGGTCAGGCGCATGGCGTGGCGCACTATGTTCACGACGCCTGCATGGCCGCATCCCGTCACGACAACCAAGCCACGTCCACGCACGTTCACAACCAGGGCCTGGTCATCCAGCACGAGAGGGTCGGGCTCCCATCCGGTGCCCACCCAGTGTTGGTGAGCGGGCGGCATGCCGTGCTCGAACTCGGTAGTGCGATCGACCTCCCCGGTAATGAGGATTCCCGCCTCCGCTACCAGCGATGGGAATCGCCGTTCGACCACCTCGAAGCCCTCCTCCTGCAAGGCGCGGCGCGACAACGTGGGCATCTCGAAGTCCCCGCCGGGCATGGCGAGACGGCGCCGGGTCCACACCAGCGGGTGTATGACCATCGGCATCGCCTTGCGGCCCCGGCGGTGGGCCAGCCCCTCCAAGCCTCCGGCGTGATCGAAGTGGCCGTGGCTCAGCACGACCGCCTGCACGTCCTCGAAGTCCACTCCCAGGCGGCCGGCGTTGGTCACCATGGCATCCGGCGAGAGGCCGGTGTCGAAGAGGATTGTCGAGCGCTCCGCTCCGCGGCGAACGGAAACAACGGCCGAAAAGCCGTGCTCCGCAACCATGCCGACCGGCGTGCGTCCTCCCTCGAACTGCCTGGCATAGGCGAATCCGGCGCCGAAACCCGGACGCTTAACACCCGGCGCGCTTTCCACCAACGCGTCGTAGAAGTTGTCGACCAGCACCGTGACAGAAACCTCGTCTACAGCCTCCAGATGAATGGGATCCACGGCCGGCCCCGGCGCCTGACGGGGGCTGCCAAAGCTTGCCTCGACGTGGCCTGTCGTGTCGTCGCACACCGAGGGTCAGGCTAGCTTTGGCTCCTTCGGGTGT
>JAJYPE010000119.1 GCA_021795585.1 Actinomycetes bacterium
CTGGGCAACGGCAACGCCCTGCTTACCGCTGGAGCGATTGCCTATATAGCGGACCGGATCCATGGCCTCGCGCGTTCCACCGGCCGTGACCAGAACGTAACGTCCGCGCAGAGGCGTGCCCCTGCCGGCGTCGGCGATCTCCTCCAGAACCGCCGCAATCACTGCGTCGGGCTCCGCGAGCCGCCCATAGCCGATATCCCCGCCGGCCAGCCGGCCGCGCTCCGGGTCGATCACCCGGAAGCCGCGGGAGCGTAGGGTCTTGACGTTGGCTACCACCGACGGATGCAGCCACATCTCCGTGTGCATGGCGGCCGCCAACACAACCGGCGCCCCAGTGGCCACAAGGGTCGTGGTCAGAGCATCATCAGCAATGCCTGCCGCGAATTTCGCCAGCAGGTTGGCCGTCGCGGGCGCCACCAGGACCAAGTCGGCCCCTTGGCCGAGCCTGGTGTGGGGAATCGGCTCTTCAGCCGCGAACAGGTCTACGAGAGGATCGCGGCCCGAAAGGGCCCGAAAGGTCGGCGCTCCTACGAACTCGAGAGCGGAGCGCGTCAGCACCGGCGTGACGTCGGCCCCGAGATCCATGAGCCGCCGAAGGAGCTCCACCGACTTGTAGGCCGCGATACCACCGGAGACGCCTAGCACGACGTGCTTGTCGGCTAGCGGAAGGCTGGCTGAGGTCATGACCTCAAGGTTAGCGAGTCCACGCAGGTCCTGGAGGGCTCAGTCCTTCGGGAGATCTCCCTCAAGGTCAAGGTCCCCGCCGAGTTCGGCGCCGTCCAGGTCGAGCTCAGCCTCGATGTCGAATTCCGCCTCACCCTCGGCCAGCTCCTCCTCGGCTTCGTCGGCGATCCGAGGCTCCACCATGCCTTGGGCGATCTCCTCGAAGGCGACAGACAGCGGCTTCTTCGAGACCGACTCGATCTGGGGAGGAACGATGGAGCCGAAGTTATGGCCCAGGTGCGAGAGGTACGCGTTGATCTGGCGGGCACGGCGAGCACCCAGGGTCACCAGGGAGTACTTCGAATCGACTTTGTCGAGGAGTTCCTCGATGGGCGGACTCATCAAAGAGCCTTCGAATGAAGATGCGGGCAAGAAAGTTCCTCACTCTCGGATACGGCCACACAGCTTAGCCGTTCGCCATCCCGCGCTCGCTAGATGCTGCCGCACCGTTTTAGAACCGCCGCGCGAAAGAGCTCGCCAACCTCCGTCACCGTCTGGTCAAGGTCGTCGTTGACAACGCCCAGCGCGCCTAGGGAATGGGCGGCCTTGATCTCCGCCATCGACAGTCGCATGCGCGCCTCGACGTGGGCGTGGTCGTCCCCTCGCCCCTGCAGGCGGCGCCGGAGCTCATCCTCACTCGGGGGCTCAAGCACCACGACGACGGCGCCGGGGACGCGCTCCCTCACCTGGGCGGCGCCCTGAACGTCAATCTCGAGCAGGATGTGCTTCTGACATCCGCCATACTCGTCACCGGGGAACGGGGTGCCATAAAGGTTCTCAAGAAACCAGGCCCACTCCAAGAAGCCGTCCGCCTCGACGGCGGCCTTGAAATGGGCCTGATCCACGAATACGTATGCATCCCCGGACTCACCCTCGCGACGCTTCCGGGTGGTCCAGGACCGTGACAACTCGAGCCACTCGTTTCGCCGGCAGAGCATGGAGGCGACGGTACCTTTGCCCACCCCTCCGGGCCCGCACAAGACGAAAATCAAGATGACTTGGCTTTAAGCCTTGGTCGCTTCCTGCAGAAGGCTGGCCTTCTGCTTTACACCAAGACCCTGCAGACGGCGGGTCTCGTTGATCCCGACCGACTCCATGATCTTCTGGCAGCGAACCTTGCCGATGCCGGGCAGAGCCTCGAGCACGGAGGAGACCTTCATCTTCCCCACCAGCTCGTCGCTCGAAGCACGATCAAGCAGCTCGGCCAAACTCACGGTGCCGAGCTTCAGCTTCTCCTTGATCTCGGCGCGCTGCTTCCGAGCCTCAGCCGCCTTACGCAGCGCATCGGATCTCTGTTGTGGTGTCAATGATGGAGGCAATGGCATAAGAGTGAAAATACCCCAGCGATCTGCTCGTTGTGCCCTTTTGCAGGAAAAAAGTCCGTTTTCACGCAAATTAAGGTCCTCTTGACCCCCCGCGCGACCTGCAAGGACGCCGGAGACGACCCTTAGAAGGCCGCGGCTTCGGCTCTCAACATCGCGAGCGCGGCGTCCGGATCGGCCGCCCTGGTCACGCTGCGCCCGATCACGATCAGGTCCGCGCCCATGCCCAACGCCTCAGCAGGAGTGGCCACACGGGACTGGTCGTCGGGTTGTGCGCCTTTGAACCTGATTCCGGGCACCAGCGCGAATAGCTCGGGATGGCGCTCCTTGGCCAGCTCCACTTCGGCTGCCGCGCAAACATAGCCCCCGCAGCCGGCTTCGGCTGCGGCATCGAGCCGTGCGACAAAGGCGGCCTCGTCCACAGCTGGGTCGCTGGTCAGGAACGTAACCCCCAGAGCCTGGGGCTTGAAATCCAAACCGGCCGCAACGGCACCTTCGGCCAGCCCTTCCACCGCTGCCCGCAGCATCGGAACGCCGCCCGCCGTATGCACGGTCAGAAGATCGACGCCGTAGCCTCCGACCACCCGCGCGGCCCGCCCGACGGTGGTGGGAATGTCGTGCATCTTGAGGTCGAGAAGGATCCGGTAGCCGAGCTCCCGGAGCGCGTAAATGATGCCGGGTCCCTCGGCCATGAAGAGCTCCAGTCCGACCTTGGCATATCCGAATTCCTCGCGATAGTCGCGCGCCCAGCGCAGCGCCTCCACCGAGTCATCCGTATCCAGGGCTATTGCCAGGCGATTGATGGTCTTCATCTACACACTCCCTACCCGCACGCCGTCGCCCGTCCTCAGCGCCTGGTGGCGGAGATTCCGCCCCGGTGTGCGGCACCTACAACGTCGCTGACGCCGGCGAACCCAAGTTTGCCCACCAGTGCCGGCAATTCGGCAAGAATTCGCATTGCAGCTCTGGGCTCGACAAATGATGCGGTCCCAACCTGTACTGCGCTCGCGCCGGCCGCCAGCATCGCAACCGCATCGCGAGTCGTGGAGACACCTCCCACACCCACGAGTGGGAAGTCGGGGAAAGCGGCGTGGCACTCATAGACCGCGCGCAGCGCAATCGGGCCCAGAGCGGGACCGGAGACTCCGCCGCCCTTCGCCCCCAGGGTCGGTACCAGCAGTCCTTCATCTATGCCCATGCCCATGGCCGTGTTGACCAGCACGGCGCCGGCGGCACCCCTGGAGCGGGCCACGTCGGCCACCTCCAGGATCAGGTGAGTGTTGGGCGAAAGCTTGACGGTACGCGGCAGCCTGGCACCCGCGGTGGCATCCATCACTTCGGCGACGACCTCCGGCGAGTGTGCGAACATCTTGCCGCGGTCTTCGATATTCGGGCAGGAGACGTTGATCTCTATGCCGATGGCAAAGGCCCCGAGCCCCTCCAACTCGGCCACAGCGCGCTCATAGTCAGCCACCGTACGGCCCCAAATGGAGATGAAGGTCGGAATGCTCAGTCTGGCAAGGCGCGGCGCATGCTCGGTTCGCCATGCCTGAATACCCGGCCCGGCCAACCCGACGGAATTCAACATGGCCGGCCCGGCACCCGCCGCCCTCGGCGAGGGATTACCCTGCGTCGCGAAATACGCCAGTGACTTGGTCACGAAGGCACCCAGGCGGCACATGTCGAAATAGCCTTCCAGCTCGGTCGAGAAGCCGGCCGTGCCGGAGGCGTTCATAACCGGGTTCTTCAAGCGGATCTCTCCGCCGAGGCGCGTGGCCAGCTCAACCACAGCTCATCTGCGCGCCCACGCCCTTTCGCCATCCTTTTGCAGCCACGGCCATCCCTCGAATCGGGTGGCGCCATCCCGCAACCTATCAAAACGGGAGCCCGCCGAGCGCCAGTTATGCGCTCTCGGCATGGTGCTCCTGGATGCTCTTGACGACCAGCTCGCCCGCGGCCATTGCGCCGATAGCCCTCACTGCCGCCAAGGCCGCCGACATGGTCGTTATGCAGGGCACCTTGAACTTGTTGGCAGCCGTGCGAATGTGGTAGCCATCACTTCGGGGTCCGCGGCCCCTCGGCGTGTTGACCACCAGGCCCACGGCACCCGAAGAAATCAGCGACACGGCGTCCAACTCCCCCTCGGTGGTCCCACCCAGCTTCCCGACGACATCGGCGACGGCGATACCGTAGAGCTTCAGATAGTCGGCGGTGCCGGAGGTGGCAACGAGGTCGAAGCCAAGTGCGGCCAGCCCCTTGGCAAGTTCGACACCGGCGGGCTTGTCCTTGTCGGCGAGCGAGAGGAGGATGGCGCCTTCGGAAGGCAGGTTCTGCCCCGCTCCCAGTTGACTCTTGGCAAAGGCCATGGCGAAGTCGCGATCGATCCCCATTACCTCTCCAGTGGACCGCATTTCCGGCCCCAGCAGAGTGTCGGCGGAGGGGAAGCGCGAGAACGGCAGCACTGCCTCCTTCACCGAGTAGTAACCGGCCGGCCCTTTGCGCTCGAAGACTCCTCGGGCCTCCAGGGAGGCGATGCTCTCCCCCGCCATCACCAGGGTGGCTATCTTCACCAAGGGGACGGCGGTCGCCTTGGAGACGAAGGGGACCGTGCGGGAGGCCCGCGGATTGGCTTCGATGACGAATACCTGGCCGGCCTTCACCGCGTACTGCACGTTGATCAGCCCCACTACCTCCAGGGAGTCGGCGATAGCACGGGTGTAGGCCTCCAGGGTGGCGATGGTGTCCGCCGCCAGGGTGATGGGAGGGATTACGCAGGCCGAGTCACCGGAGTGTATCCCCGCCTCCTCGATGTGCTCCATGATTCCGCCGAGGAGGAACTCCCCCTGCGCGTCCCTGATCGCGTCCACGTCCACCTCGATGGCGTCCTCTAGGAAGGAGTCGATGAGGATAGGGCGGTCCTTGGCCTGCTCACCCTCGGCCGAGAGCCTATCCAGGCGGGAAAACGCGCCGATCAGCTCCTCGCGGTCATACACGATTTCCATGGCCCGTCCGCCGAGGACGTAGGAGGGCCTGACCAGCACGGGGAATCCGATCCCGCCAACCGCAACCAGGGCTTCCGGGAGAGAGGTGACCGTGGCTCCCGCGGGCTGGGGAATCCGGAGCTCGTCGCAGAGAGCGGCCCACCGTTTGCGATCCTCCGCCGCGTCGATTGAATCGGGAGAGGTGCCGAGAACCAGGGAAGGCGATATGGATTGTGCCAGCTTCAAGGGCGTCTGGCCGCCGAGGCTCACGATGACCCCGTGGAGGGGAGCGCCCCCGGCTGTTTCGGCTTCGATCACCTCGCGAAGGTCTTCAGGAAAGAGCGGCTCCAAGTAGAGCTTGTCGGAGGTGTCGTAGTCGGTGGAGACCGTCTCGGGGTTGCAGTTGACCATGATGGTCTCATAACCGGCCTCGCGCAGCGCATAGCTCGCATGCACGCAGCAGTAGTCAAACTCGATCCCCTGGCCGATCCGGTTCGGACCCGAGCCAAGGATGATCACCTTTGGCTTCGCCCCCGATCGCACCTCCGACTCCGCGTCATAGGAGGAGTAGTGGTACGGCGTCTTGGCCTCGAACTCGGCCGCACAGGTATCCACCGTCTTGAAGACAGTCGTGACGCCAACAAGCTTGCGGGCCCCCGTCAGCTCAGCCCGGTCTACTTGGAGAAGATGGGCAAGCTGGGCATCGGAAAAGCCGAGACGCTTGGCGCGCAGAAAATCGCGCTTGGAGTACACATCCGCGATCTCCGACGCGGTGCCTCGCACGAACTCGTGCCCCTTCCAGGCCTCCTTCTCCTTGACGATCCTCATCATCTGGTGCAGGAACCAGGGGTCGATGCGCGTGGCCTCGTAGAGCTCGTCCACGCCTGCCCCCGCGCGCATGGCGGCCTCGATTTCGAACAAGCGATTGGGAGTCGCGACGGAGGCCCTGCGAATCAGCTCGTCCACCTCCACGCCTGCCAGCTCCTCGTCCGCCGGGTCCGCACCGAGTCCCCAACGTCCCAGCTCGATGGAGCGCAACGCCTTTTGGAGGGACTCGGCAAAGGTGCGGCCGATCGCCATCGCCTCGCCAACCGACTGCATTCGTGTGGAAAGAACAGGCGCCACTCCGGGGAACTTCTCGAACGCCCAGCGAGGCACCTTGGTAACCACGTAGTCGATCGAGGGCTCGAACGAGGCTGGCGTCAGTCTGGTGATGTCGTTTCGCACCTCGTCCAAGCGATATCCGACAGCGAGCTTGGTCGCGATCTTGGCGATCGGGAAGCCGGTGGCCTTTGAAGCCAGCGCGCTGGAGCGGGAGACCCTCGGGTTCATCTCGATCACGACCATCTCCCCATCC
>JAJYPE010000120.1 GCA_021795585.1 Actinomycetes bacterium
CCGACGCCGGCGACCTCGCATCCCGGTTTGTGGCTCAGCTGCCGTACACTCCGACTCCGGCACAGCTGAGGGTGGTGAGTGAGATCGCCATGGACATGGCCTCCGCAGTGCCCATGCACAGGCTCCTGCAGGGTGACGTCGGGGCAGGCAAGACCATGGTGGCGGTGGCAGCGGCCCTTTTCGCGATCCAGTCCGGCTTCCAGGCCGTGCTGATGGCGCCCACCGAGGTCCTGGCCGAACAGCATTACCTGGGAATCTCGCGACTTTTGGCAGGACTCGAGGTTGATGCCGACGCGGAATGGGGGCTATTTGGCGACAGCCGCCGGCCGCTCAATGTCGATCTGCTCACCAACAAGGTGACCGGCTCCCGCCGCAAATCGCTGCTCTCCGAGCTCTCGGCGGGCGGGGTGGATCTGCTCATCGGAACCCACGCCCTGCTTTCCGAGGGGGTGGAGTTTGGCAGGCTCGGCCTGGTGGTCGTGGACGAGCAACATCGTTTCGGCGTCGAGCAACGGTCGCTTTTGAGGGAGCGCTCCCGCGATCGGCAGGAGCTGGAACCCGATGTGCTGGTCATGACCGCCACCCCGATTCCCCGGACGGCGGCCATGACGATCTTCGGCGACCTGGATTACAGCGTGCTCGACGAGCTTCCCCCCGGCAGGACGCCCATCCGCACGCGTTGGGCGCGCAATGCAGAGGAGATCGACAAGGTCTTCGCACGCCTGGAGCGCGAAGTGGCAGCGGGCCGCCAGGCCTACATCGTCTGCCCCCTGGTGGAGGAGTCTGAGAAGGTTCAGGCCGCCTCGGCCACGGCGACCTACGAAGAGCTGGCCGCGACCCGGTTGGCGGGAATGAGGGTCGGGCTTCTGCACGGGCAGATGCCAACCTCTGAGAAGGGCCGGGTGATGGAGGCCTTCCGTCACCACGAATTGGACGTTCTGGTTTCCACGACCGTCATCGAGGTGGGGGTTGACGTGCCCAACGCGTCGGTCATGGTGCTCCTCGACGCCGCCCGCTTCGGCATCGCGCAAATACATCAGCTGCGTGGCCGGGTGGGGCGAGGCGCGGCGCAGTCCTATTGCTACCTGGTCGAGACCGGCGACCTCGACTCGGTGGGAGAGGGGCGCCTGCAGGCATGCGTGGAGTCGACCGACGGGTTTTACCTCGCCGAGCGTGATCTCGAGCTGCGCGGTGAAGGCACCCTGCTGGGTGCTCGCCAGAAAGGCGCCTCCGACCTCCGCATCGCTTCGCTGGCCAAGGATCGCCGGATCCTGGAATCCGCGCGCGAGGTGGCGAGAGCGCTGGTCGGAGATGATCCATTCCTGAGCGCTTTCGAAGATCTCCGAAGTGAGCTGGACGGCTTCACTGCCGGGCAGGATGCCGAGTACCTTTTTCGAAGCTGATAAATTCTCCAGCCGTGCCGCCCGGGCGCGCCCGGGCCGGAAGAGGACGCGATGCGCATAGCCAGTGGAGTGGAAAAGGGGCGCAGGATCCCTACCAAGGTCGGAGCCAAGACGCGCCCGACCACGGCCAAGGTCCGCAAGGCCATCTTCGACACGCTCTACGGCAAGTTCGAGATCGAGGGGGCTCGAGTGCTGGACCTTTTCGCAGGCACCGGCTCGCTGGGCTTCGAGGCCGCCTCCCGAGGCGCCGCCTCGGTGGTCTTCGTCGAGTCGGACCGCCAGGCGGTGGCTGAGGTTCGCCGGGCCGTCGCCGATTTCAAGGGTCGCCTGGAGTGCAGCTTGGAGGTCGTGGCCATGGACGCTCTGGCTTACGTGGCCAAGCACACTGAGCCGGCCGATCTCTGTTTCTGCGATCCGCCCTACGGCTTCGAGAAGTGGGACGCCCTGCTGGCCGCCCATCCGGCACAGCTGGTGGTGGCCGAATCCAATCGGGAATTGCCCGAAAGTGGAAGGTATCGGCGAACTACCCTGAAGAGGTACGGCGATACCGTGGTGTCGTTCTTCTCTTGGAGCGGGACGGAGCCAGGGGACGGGCTACAGAAGGAAGAGAATTGACCATCGCGCTGTTCCCTGGGTCATTTGATCCGTTTCACAACGGCCACCTCGAGGTGGTAGAGCGTGCTTCGCTCCTTTTCGACACCGTAGTGGTTGCAGCTATGCGCAACCCGCAGAAGGCTTCGGCGCTCTTCAACCTGGAGGAGCGGAAGGAGATGATCGAGATGGCGGTAGGTCACCGCAGCAACATCGAGATCGTGGGTCTGTCATCGCTGGTGGTGCAGCTGGCACGCGAGATAGGCGCCTCGGTGATAATCCGCGGCCTGAGGGCGGTGTCCGACTTTGAGAACGAACTGCAGATGGCTCAAATGAACCGGCAGCTCTCTGGAATCGACACCCTCTTCATCCCCACCTCCTCGGCCTACTCCTTCGTCGCTTCTAGACTTCTCAGGGAAGTGGCCCTATATGGCGGCGACGTGTCCGGGTTCGTGCCCGCCCCCATCGCCAGTGCGATAGCCGCCAAGTTCAACTGACCAAGGCAGGGACGAGCGGCCGATGTCCGACATCGAAGTATACGGCGATGACGCCGAGCTAGGGCTGGGGGAGATCCTCGATCGCATCGAGGAGATCGTCGGCAGCGCCAAGGCGATGCCGCTTTCGGCATCGGTGCTGGTCTCCCGGGAGGACCTCCTACATCTCGTCCGTCTCGCCAAAGATCGCTTCCCTCTCGAGATGCGCGAGGCGCAGTGGATCGTGCGTGAGCGTACCGAGTACCTGGACCGCGTCTCCCTGGAGGCCGAGGAGATCATTCAGGAGGCACGAGGTCGCGCGGAGCGCATGGTGTCCAAGCAGGAGATCGTCCGCCAGGCGCAGGCCGGCGCCAATCGCATTCTCGTGATGGCCCGCGAGGATGCCGCAAGGCTTCGCTTCGACGCGGAGGACTACGCCGACCAGAAGCTTGCCGAGCTGGAGATCGCCCTGGCCAAGGTGATGAAAGAGGTCCAGGGGGGCAGGAGCAAGCTGGCAGGTTCGGGTGCGGCGGCGGCGCAGCCGGTGGCGGCGGTTGAGGAAGACGACGAGTTCCCGTTCGATCAGGATGCCGACTAAGGGAGGTCGCAATGGGCGCAATCAATCCGTTCAAGGTCTCCATCACCAAGCTCTCCAAGGCTCCCGGCTCCGTGCTGCAGGTGGACGTCGAAGGGGCGATACCCGAGATGTTCGTTTCCTCTGCCTGGGTGGCCGACGATGGAACCGTGCATGCCAAAGGCCAGCTTGAGGCGGTGCACTCCGGCATCCTCTTTTCCGGCACTGCGACGATCGAGGTGACCTCCGAGTGCAGGCGCTGCCTGGGCCGGTCCACCCAACCGATGCAGGTGGAGATCCGGGAGCTCTTCGAGGCCGACTTCAAGGAGGAGGAGGGCGACACCTACCCGGTCGAGGGCGACCATGTGGACCTCACCGAGATGCTCCGTGACGCGGTCGTGCTGGCTCTTCCCGCCGCTCCCCTGTGCTCTGCGGAGTGCAAGGGGCTGTGCCAGGTCTGCGGGACGAACCTCAACGAGACCGATTGCGGCCATAAGGGAGGCGGCGATATCGATCCCCGCTTCCGGATACTCGACCAGCTGCGCTGAGCGCCCGGTTCCCGGCCGAGCCAGGTGCAGGTGGGCGGAAGGATCGCCGGGTTTTTCCTTGTAGACTCTTGCGGGCGACTTAGAGCCGCATTACCGGCTCGGGGTCCAACGGTTTTCGATCGATAGAGAGTTGGAAGATGGCTGTTCCCAAGCGAAAGACGTCCAAGGCCAAGGGCCGCTCCCGTCAGGCGGGCGCGTGGTTTCTCTCCCTGCCCTCCAAGAGCGCCTGCCCACAGTGCAACTTTGCCAAGCGCCCTCACCATGTCTGCCCCAACTGCGGGTGGTACCACGGCCGCCAGGCCATAGAGGTCCGGTAGCTTGCTGCCTCTGGCTGTCGACGTCATGGGCGGTGACAACGCCCCGGGCGTCGTCATCGAGGGTGCACGCCGTGCCAGGGAGGAGCTCGGAGCCGAGCTGCTGATGGTCGGACTTCCCGAGGTGGTCGAGCCGCTTGCGGCCGAAGGCTTCGACGTGCTTGCGGCAACCGAAGTGGTCGAGATGCACGATGATCCGGCCTCCTCAGTTCGCCGCAAGAGGGATTCCTCGCTGGTCCGCTGTGCCGAGCTGGTTCGCGACGGCAAGGCCGTGGGCATGATCTCGGCCGGCAACACCGGCGCTGCAATGGCGTCCGCGCTGCTCAAGTTCGGCAGGCTGCCTCGCGTGGCACGCCCGGCCATAGCCACCACCATTCCGGTGCCCGACTCCACTCCGACAGTGGTCCTGGATTCCGGGGCGAACTCGGACGTGATCGCATCCTGGCTGGTGCAGTTCGCAGAGATGGGCTCGGTCTATTCCAACGAGGTCTTTGGTGTGGACGTCCCAAGAGTGGGCATCCTCTCCATAGGCGAGGAGAAGGGCAAGGGCAACGAGCTGGTCAAGGAGGCCTATCCTCTGCTCGAGGCCTGCGACCGGATCAACTTCATCGGGAATGTCGAGGGACGCGACATCATGAGCGACCGGGTCGATGTCGTCGTCTGTGACGGCTACACCGGCAACATCGTCTTGAAGACGCTGGAGGGCTCGATGCGTGCTCTCACAAAGGCGGTCTTCGATCACCTGAGCGCAGGAGCCGATGGCAAGGCCGTGGTCGACGTGGCGCTTCCCAAGCTCCTCCCGCTAATGGAGGAGCTGGACCCGGACAGCTACGGCGGGGCCATGCTCCTGGGCGTGGACGGGATTTGCATCATCTCACACGGGTCCTCGTCCCCCAAGGCGATTTTCAACGCCATTGCCACCAGCATGCGTTTGGCTGATCATGGCATTCTCGGCAAGCTCACCAGTGCAGTAGGGTCCTAGCGGCCCGCTACTACGCAACGAAAGTGGAGGTTAGGGTGTCTTCGGGCTCCAATTACTCGTCCAAGGCGGAGATTCTCGAGTCGATCCGCAACAATCTCGCCGACATTTTGGAGATCGACCCCTCCTCGATCGGCGAGAACGCATCCTTCGCCGATGACCTCAACGCCGATTCGCTGGCTCTTATCGAGCTGGTGGAGGCGATGGAGGAGGAATTCTCGGGAGGCGAGCACACCTTCCGCATCGAGGACGAGGACCTCGAGGACCTCAAGACGGTCCGCGACGCCGTCAACTACGTCGCCGACAAGCTCGAAATTTCCCAGTAGCCCTGCCTTGGGCAAGGGCCGGGACAACGCGGTCTGGACCAGTGTCAGGCCGCACCTCACCTTCGATCTCCTCGATCTGCTCGAGGAGGCCGCAAGCGATCTACGCACCGGTGACGGGGAGGGTGGCGTCGACTCCTACCTGGCCGTCCTGCCATCGCTGAGAATCGCGCTCACACACAAGTCGGCGGCGCTCGAGAATCCGGCGCTGGAGCACAACGAGCGCCTGGAGTTCCTTGGCGACGCTTTGCTGCAGGCCAAGGTCTCCGAGGCCCTCTTCTTGCGCTTTCCCGATCGGGACGAGGGCTACCTCACCGTGGCGCGATCGGCGCTGGTGAACACCGACTCCCTTGCGGCCATCGGCAGCGATCTCGGCCTCGATCGGCATCTGGTTCTCGGACAGGGCGAGCGCAGCAGCGGTGGAGCCAAGAAGCGCACCATACTTGCCGGAGCCTTCGAGGCCGTGGTGGCCGCGATCTGGTATGACGTGGGGCTCGAGGCTGCCGCCACCGCCATCGACCGCACCGTGCTTGCCGATCTCGAGCGCCTGGACCTGGAAGTGCCGCTGCTCGATGCCAAGAGCCAGCTGCAGATACACTTCGCCAAGGCCGGCCTGGAGGCGCCCCTCTACAGCGCGGAAATGGCCGGACCCCAGCATGCCCCGAAGTTCATCGCCAGGGTGACATTGGACGGCGGCGCCAGCTTTACCGGACGGGGAGGCTCGAAAAAGGAGGCGGAGCAGCGTGCCGCCCGCGCTGCACTCGACTCCCTGACTTCCGGCGGCACGAGCGGTGCCTGAGGGGCCGGAGGTCGAGACCATCCGCCGCGGATTGACGCGTGTGGCACTAGACCGGCGCATTGCCGCGTGCCGATCGGACTCGAGCCGCGTCTTTCATGGCCCTGTCGCCCAGGAGGCACTCGAGGAGGCCATGGTGGGCGCCTCCATTCACTCTTTGGGGCGCCACGGCAAGTACCTGCTGGCCGACATCGAGCGGGACAGCACGGCCTGGGGCGCGGTGCTGATACTGCACATGGGGATGAGTGGCCAGTTGCGCTCGAGCGCGCTCTCCGGCACCAGTGCTGCCGCCGACAAGCATGCCCACCTGGTGTTGAGCTTCGATGA